>OW818697.1:0-2500 GCA_942493365.1 uncultured Clostridiaceae bacterium
AACTGAGCTATTGAGGAATATAATCCGGCGGAGACCTATTTTCCCGAGCCGTTACCAGCCAAGTATCGTCGGCATAAGAGAGCTTAACTGCTGTGTTCGGAATGGGAACAGGTGTGGCCTCTCTATCATATCCACCGGAAGGGTTGAGGGGTATTGAATGCACCCTCAGGACTGCATAAGGGAAAGTGTAGGCTGAGAAGGGTAAAAGTGGCGGTGTTAGGGTGGCAAAGGGTTGAGTCTAAATATTCATCTGTTAAATGTTGTCACTCATCGAGTGAAGAAATTGAACCAATAACTTGTGGTCAAGTCCTCGACCTATTAGTACCAGTAAGCTGAACACATTACTGTGCTTACACACCTGGCCTATCAACCTTGTAGTCTTCAAGGGGTCTTACCATTACTGTGGGAAATCTCATCTTGAGGTGGGTTTCACACTTAGATGCTTTCAGCGTTTATCCCATCCAAACTTAGCTATCCAGCCGTGCCACTGGCGTGACAACTGGTGCACCATTGGTTTGTCCATCCCGGTCCTCTCGTACTAGGGACAGATCCTCTCAAATTTCCTACGCCCACGATAGATAGGGACCGAACTGTCTCACGACGTTCTGAACCCAGCTCGCGTACCACTTTAATCGGCGAACAGCCGAACCCTTGGGACCTGCTACAGCCCCAGGATGTGATGAGCCGACATCGAGGTGCCAAACCTCCCCGTCGATGTGAACTCTTGGGGGAGATCAGCCTGTTATCCCCAGGGTAACTTTTATCCGTTGAGCGACGGCAATTCCACATTCTACCGCCGGATCACTAAGCCCGACTTTCGTCCCTGCTCGACGTGTTTGTCTCGCAGTCAGGCCACCTTATGCCTTTGCACTCGAAGCACGGTTTCCAACCGTACTGAGGTGACCTTTGGACGCCTCCGTTACCTTTTTGGAGGCGACCGCCCCAGTCAAACTGCCCGACTGCCATTGTCCTGTAGCCGGATGACGGCTAGCAGTTAGAGACCCAATACTGTCAGAGTGGTATTCCAACGTTGACTCCCGCGCAACTGACGCCACGCGTTCATAGTCTCCCACCTATCCTGTACAGACAATATCGAATCCCAGTAGCAATCTACAGTGAAGCTCCATGGGGTCTTTCCGTCTAGTCGCGGGTAACTTGCATCTTCACAAGTACTACAATTTCACCGGGTACATTGTTGAGACAGTGCCCAAGTCATTACGCCATTCGTGCGGGTCAGAGCTTTCCCTGACAAGGAATTTCGCTACCTTAGGACCGTTATAGTTACGGCCGCCGTTTACTGGGGCTTAAGTTCACTGCTTCGCTTGCGCTAACAGATTCCCGTGACCTTCCAGCACCGGGCAGGCGTCAGCCCCCATACTTCATCTTTCGATTTAGCGGAGACCTGTGTTTTTGTTAAACAGTTGCTTGGGCCAATTCTCTGCGGCCTGCTTGCGCAGGCACCCCTTCTTGCGAACTTACGGGGTTAATTTGCCGAGTTCCTTAACAATGCTTCTCCCGCTCGTCTTAGGATTCTCTCCTCATCCACCTGTGTCGGTTTGCGGTACGGGTACCCCTTAGCTCGATAGCAACTTTTCTCGCCAGTGTGGAATCATCTGCTTCGGTACTTTATTCCCTCCCCATCGCAACTTCGAAACGCCGCGCGTACTTAACTACGCAGCTATCTACCTTGCTTGGACGTGCATTTCCTGCAGCACGCTCAGATTATCCTCCTGTGTCCTTGCTTCTCTCAAACGCTAATTGGTAGTACAGGAATATCAACCTGTTGTCCATCGACTACGCCTTGCGGCCTCGCCTTAGGTCCCGACTGACCCTGGGAGGACGACCCTTCCCCAGGAAACCTTGGATTTTCGACGGCGAAGATTCTCACTTCGCTCTCGTTACTTATTCCGACATTCTCACTACTGATGGATCCGCACATCCTCACGATTGTGCTTCATCTCCTTACAGTAAGCTCCCCTACCAACCCATTTAATTGAGTTCCGCAGCTTCGGTACATGGTTTTAGCCCCGGTAATCTTCGGCGCAGACTCACTCGACTAGTGAGCTATTACGCACTCTTTGAATGAGTGGCTGCTTCTAAGCCAACATCCTAGCTGTCTTAGCAAATCCACATCCTTTTCCACTTAACCATGATTTCGGGACCTTAGCTGACGGTCTGGGCTGTTTCCCTCTCGACAATGGCACTTATCTGTCACTGTCTGACTCCCGTACATCATTTATCGGCATTCGGAGTTTGATAAGGTTCGGTAACCTGGGTAAGGCCCCTAGCCCATTCAGTGCTCTACCTCCGATAAACTAATACGAGGCTAGCCCTAAAGCTATTTCGGGGAGAACCAGCTATCTCCGGGTTCGATTGGAATTTCTCCCCTATCCACAAGTCATCCCAAAATTTTTCAACATTTACGGGTTCGGTCCTCCAGTGCGTTTTACCGCACCTTCAACCTGCTCATGGATAGGTCACCCGGTTTCGGGTCTATAAC
>OW818697.1:5000-262500 GCA_942493365.1 uncultured Clostridiaceae bacterium
GACGTTATGCGGTATTAGCATTGTTTTCACAATGTTATTCCCCAGTCAGAGGCAGATTGCTCACGTGTTACTCACCCGTCCGCCGCTAAAATATGATCCGTATTACTACTTCAAATATTTCCGCTCGACTTGCATGTGTTAGGCACGCCGCCAGCGTTCATCCTGAGCCAGGATCAAACTCTCAAATAAAGTATTTGAGAACCTTTTGGCTCTTTGTTTACTTGTTTTTTTCCAACTCTTACGAATTGAACTTTGGCTCGTCTTTGTCTCTTTTTCACTGTTCAATTTTCAAGGTCCGGTCCTCGCTTGTCTCGAGGCGCTTTGACATCTTATCACCGGGCACAAGTCTTGTCAACACCTTTTTGTCAGTAATCGTAGCGGTTTTGAGGTTCCTGACGGCCTATAAAAAGCTTTCTGACTGCTGTTTGCGGCATATTTATCCCGGCAACCCTATTCACATTAGGCGGTATATAATAAAGATTGTTTTGTCATAATAATTTTATTAAGCCAATTCATGACAGTTCTAAAGGCCGTATTATCAGCGATTTCCAATAATATTCTTCTTATCAAATGCATATCAATGGAAATATGAGCGAACATAGCTTGTTAGAATTGAGTGCTTATTCACAATTCGTGAATAATAGACAACCGTCTTTTGTCATTAATAATATCATGGACAGATTGTTGACAGATTTTTGTCCATGATTTGTCCATCAATAATTATCAATCGGCCGATCCATTGATCAAAACACATCAATAACCCTGTAACACCTGTTACAAAGGGCTGTCGATTCTCAAATCGCGAAAAAATATCTGACATTTGTCACATTTGTATATTGACATTTTCTGTCGATGTGATTGAATATACTTATGGCATGCATTACGAGGCCTGAATGGAAGTCAACAGTTATTAACCCATTCAAACATTGAAACCGAAAGGGATGTTTCTATGAAAAACACAGTATTTCCAATTTTGACCGAAAATGAACAAACCCTGCCGTATTATGTTTTTAGTATCGGCTTGGATTATGTTCAGGAACACATTCTCAGGCCTAAGGGTTACCCCTGCTATCAGTGGATTCAGTGTCGCAGCGGCGCTGGTCGTGTGGTTGTGGCTGGTAATGATTATCAGATCTCAAAAGGTCAGGGCATGCTTTTACGACCCAATGAAATGCATGAGTATTATGCCGAATCATCCGATGATTGGATTGTGGACTGGGTTGGTCTCTCGGGCAGCGGCGTTGGCGAATTTGTTGAGAAAACATTGAAAATGACCCAATCAGCCGTCTTCAATATTTCACAGCCTGATGATCTGCGCGAAGCCTTTGAAGAGATTATGGCTGCTGCTCAATCTCCCAGCCCGATCAAATCCATGGATGTTTCCGTGTTGGCTTACAACTTCCTGATGTGTCTGCTCAAGCTGACCTCGTCATCTGGCTCAAACAGCCTGGCCAATCGCTACAGCCGCCTGACGCCTGTTCTCAATTACATTGAAGAACACTTTAACGAGGCAATCACGCTCAAAGAATTGTCCGAATTGCTTGGCGTCACACCACAACACCTCTGCACCTTGTTCCGCAAAATTATGAACACGCGCATTTTCGAATACATCAACCTGGTTCGCATCAAAAAGAGCAAGGAATTCCTGCTTGATCAGGCAGGCGTCGCCATCCGTGACGTGGCTCATACCAATGGTTTCGAAGACGTCAGCTATTTCTGCTACATCTTCAAGCGCATTGAGAAAACCACACCGGGTGATTTTAGAAAACTTTACGTTAGGTCATAAAGTCAAAGCCGCCTGAAGCCGGCTTTGAGCGAAAAACGAACAGCTAAAAACGAACAACTTATGTACTCGGGCAGGTGCGCAAGCGCCTGCCCGAGTAATTTTATCGAAAAGCGGAGAAATCAATCATCTAGATTTAGATCGTAATAACCGGACAGGCGCTTGCGCACCCGTCCGGTTCCTTCGCTGTTCGTTGTTCGTTTTTCGTTCCAAAAGTCTGCGTTGCAGACTTTTGGTCACTTCTGTCCGAGGTTGTCGCCTTTCGAGATCGCGGCCTGCGCGGCGGCCAAACGGGCGATCGGGACGCGGAAGGGCGAGCAAGAGACATAGCTGAAACCCAACTGATGGCAGAAAGCGATCGATGAAGGGTCGCCGCCGTGTTCGCCGCAGATGCCCAGTTTGATGTCGGGGCGCGCCTTGCGGCCGTCTTCGCTGGCGATGCGCATCAGGCGACCGACGCCGACCAGATCGAGGCGGGCGGTGGGATCGCTCTCGAAGATTTTGGTCCTGTAGTAGGCTTCGAGGATTTTGCCGGCATCGTCGCGGGACAGACCGTAGGTCATCTGGGTCAGGTCGTTGGTGCCAAAGCTGAAGAATTCGGCTTCTTTGGCGATCTCGTCGGCGGTCAGGGCGGCGCGCGGGATTTCGATCATGGTGCCGACCTTGTATTCGAGCTTGGCGCCAGCCTGCTTGATGATGGCTTCGGCGGTGCGGACAATGATTTCCTTGACGAACTTAAATTCATTGACGTCGCAGATCAGCGGCACCATGATTTCCGGGATGACGCTCATGCCGCCTTTGTTGACGTCGAGTGCAGCCTCGATGATGGCGCGGGTCTGCATCTCGGCGATTTCCGGGTAGGTCACGGCCAAACGGCAGCCGCGGTGACCCATCATCGGGTTGAGTTCATGCAGGCCATTGATAATTCCTTTAAGGTTTTCAAAGGACATTTTCAGGGCGTCGGCCAGTTCCTTGACATCGACATCTTCCTGGGGCAGGAATTCGTGCAGCGGCGGATCCAACAGACGAATGGTAACCGGCAGGCCCTTCATGACCTTGAAGATGTCGATGAAGTCCTGGCGCTGGATCGGCAGGATCTTGTCGAGGGCGGCACGGCGGGCGGGCTCGGTCTCGGCGACGATCATCTGGCGGAAGGCAAAAATGCGGTCGGTCTCGAAGAACATGTGCTCGGTGCGGCAAAGGCCGATGCCCTCAGCGCCGAGCTCAATGGCTTTTTCGGCATCACGGACGGTGTCGGCGTTGGTGCGGACCTTGAGTTCGCGCACGTCATCGGCCCATGTCATGATGGTGGCGAAGTCGTCGGACAGACGGGCGTCGACGGTGTCGATGGCCCCGGCGTAAACCAGACCGGACGTGCCGTCAAGGGACAGCCAGTCACCTTCGTTGTAGCGCTTGCCGTCAGCGGTCAGGAAGAATTTTTCGTGTTCGTTGATCTTGAGTTCCGCACAGCCGGAGACACAGCACTTGCCCATGCCGCGGGCGACGACGGCGGCGTGTGAGGTCATGCCGCCGCGGCCAGTCAGGATGCCTTTGGCGACGTTCATACCCTGAATGTCTTCGGGCGATGTTTCGAGACGGACGAGGATGACTTTTTCGCCGCGCTCGCTGGCGGTGGTGGCGTCGTCGGCGTCAAAGTAAACGCGGCCGGATGCGGCGCCGGGTGAGGCCGGCAGGCCTTTGGCGATCGACTTGGCAGCGGCAATGGCAGCCGGCTGGAAGGTCGGGTGCAAGAGCGCGTCGAGTTGTTTGGGATCAATCTTCATCAACGCTTCTTCGCGGGTGATCATGCCTTCGTTGACCAGGTCAACGGCGACTTTGAGGGCGGCAAAGGCGGTGCGTTTGCCGTTGCGGGTCTGGAGCATGAAGAGCTTGCCCTTTTCGATGGTAAACTCCATGTCCTGCATGTCTTTGTAATGGGTTTCGAGGGTGTCAGCAATTTTGGTGAATTGGTCGTAAACTTCCGGCATGACCTCCATCAGCTGATCGATGGTCTGTGGGGTGCGGATGCCGGCGACGACGTCCTCACCCTGGGCATTCATCAGAAATTCGCCGTACAGTTTGTTCTCGCCGGTCGAGGGGTTGCGAGTGAAGGCGACACCGGTGCCGGAGGTGTTGCCCATGTTGCCATAAACCATTTCCTGCACGTTGACGGCGGTGCCCCAGCTGCCGGGGATGTCGTTCATGCGGCGGTAGACGTTGGCGCGCTCATTGTTCCAGGAGCGGAAAACGGCCTTGACCGATTCGATCAGCTGCTGACGGGGGTCCTGCGGGAAATCGTGGCCTTTGGCCTTGGCGTACAACGCCTTGTAGCGGCGAACGACTTCCTTCATGGCATCGGCGGTCAGGTCGGTATCCAGGTGAACGCCGGTCGCTTCTTTGACGGCTTCCAGCTCGGCTTCAAATTTGGCTTTGGGCACATCCATGACGACGTCGCCGAACATGGCAATGAAGCGGCGGTAACTGTCGTAGGCAAAACGCGGGTTGCCGGTCAGCTCGGCCAGGCCTTCAACGACGGCATCATTGAGGCCGAGGTTGAGGATGGTGTCCATCATGCCGGGCATCGAGGCGCGAGCGCCCGAGCGAACCGACACCAGGTAGGGGTTTTTGATATCGCCGAATTTTTTGCCGATGATGACTTCGGCCTTGGCCAGGGTGTCAAAGATTTCCTTTTCGATATCGGGGGCAATGGTTTCGCCATCCTCATAATAACGCGAGCAGGCTTCGGTCGTAATGGTAAAGCCGCGGGGAACGGGCAGTCCAAGTCCGGTCATTTCGGCCAGACCGGCGCCTTTGCCGCCGAGCAGATTCTTCATGGAAGAATTGCCCTCAGTGAACATGTATACGTATTTGGTCATGGATAGATCCTCCTTTAGTTCTGGGCCGCAACGGGCCAAATCAGCTCAATTAAAAACTAAATTTGTCGGCGAAATAGGTTTCGAGTTGGTCGATCGGAATGCGGATTTGGCTCATGCTGTCGCGTTCGCGGATGGTCACGCTGTGATCGTCCAGTGAATCAAAGTCGAAGGTCACGCAGTACGGCGTGCCGATTTCGTCCTGTCGGCGGTAGCGCTTGCCGATCGACTGGCGATCGTCAAATTCGCAGAACCATTTTTTTGAGAGGCTGTGGTAAATCGGTTCGGCCGCCTCGGCCAGTTTGGACGATAGGGGCAGCACCGCCACCTTGACCGGCGCCAGCACGGGTGACAAATGAAGCACGGTCCGAATATCGCCGGGCGCGATTTCTTCTTCGTCGTAAGCCGCGCACAGGAAGGCCAGGAAGGAACGGTCAGCGCCCAATGAGGGCTCAATGACATAGGGCACATATTTTTGGTTGGTGGCGGCATCGAAATAGGACAGATCGTCGCGGGCGTGTTCGATGTGCTGCTTGAGATCGTAGTCGGTGCGGTCGGCAACACCCCACAGCTCGCCCCAGCCAAAGGGGAATTTGTATTCAAAATCGGTGGTGGCCTTGGAGTAGAAGGCCAATTCTTCGGCCGCGTGGTCGCGGGTGCGGATCTCGTCGGCTGGCAGACCCAAGCCGATCAGCCACTGGTAGCAGAAGTTGCGCCAGTAGGCAAACCATTCGAGGTCGGTGCCGGGCTCGCAGAAAAACTCCAGCTCCATTTGTTCAAACTCACGAATCCGGAAAATAAAGTTTCCCGGAGTGATTTCATTGCGAAAAGACTTGCCAACCTGCGCGATACCAAAGGGAATCTTGCGTCGGGTGGTGCGCTGGACATTCTTGAAGTTTACGAAAATACCCTGGGCCGTTTCCGGCCGCAGGTAAATCTCGGTCTGGCTGTCCTCGGTGACGCCCTGGAAAGTCTTGAACATCAGGTTGAATTTGCGGATGTCGGTGAAATCATGACCGCCGCAATCGGGGCAGGGTATGTTCTTGTCCTGCATGTAGGCAACGAGTTTGGCGCTGTCCCAGCCGTCGACACCCAGCTCAATACCATTGGCGGCGTTAAAGTCTTCGACCAGTTTGTCGGCACGATGGCGAGTCTTGCATTGCTTGCAGTCAATCAGCGGATCACTGAAACCGCCGACGTGGCCGGATGCCACCCAGACTTGCGGGTTCATCAGGATGGCGCAGTCAACGCCGACGTTGTAGGGGCTTTCCTGAACAAATTTCTGCCACCAGGCTGCCTTAACATTGTTCTTCATCAGGACGCCCAACGGGCCGTAGTCCCACGAATTGGCCAGGCCCCCGTAAATATCCGATCCCGGATAGACAAAACCGCGGTTTTTGGCCAGAGCGACAATTTTTTCCATAGTCTTTTCGACAGGCATCAGTTCTCTTCCTCCAGCACGACCTCGGTGATTTGGTCTTCTGTCTCTAATTCAATGTCGTCGGCATCTTCAATGGTCAGCAATGATTCGCCGATCAATTGCGCGTCGGATTCATCCAGATCATCGTCCATTAGATCAGCGGCTTGATCCAGCGCATCCTTGACGGCATCAGCCATGCTGGCGTGTACCGCGGCGGTGCGCGCCGCCAGGCGGGCAGCTTCGATTTCCGGTCGCAGCGGGATGTAGGGGTTGACAATGCCGCGGACGCAACTGATGCGGTTGGACGCCAATTCTTCACAGGCCAGCGTGACCAGGTTAGGCGAATCGGATTCCATCAGCGGCATCGCGCCGTCCACCAGCTGACGCGCCCTTTTGGCGACCAGAATGGCCAGGGTGTAGCGGTTTTCGACTTTGGGCAACAGTTTTTCGAGTGTTGGTTTAACCAGCATTGGCTTTGTGCCTCCTTCTAATATCTGGCTCAGAGCGCCAGGATGTTTTCTTCAAGACCTTGCAGTCGTTCGTAGCGACAGTGTTCGGCTTCGGTGATGGCCAGCACGCTGCGGGCAGCGGCTTCAATATCGTCGTTGATGACAACGTATTGGAATCGATTGGTTTTGCCAATTTCGTCGCGGGCAATACTCAGGCGGCGTTCGAGTGTTTCGTGATTCTCGGTGCCGCGCTTGAGTAGACGGCGATTCAGTTCAGTAAATGAGGGCGGCAGCAGAAAAAGGGTGACCGCATCGGGGTAGTTCTTCATGACCGACAGTGATCCGGGGACGGTGATATCCATCAGCACATCAATGCCGCGCCCGACGTAATCATCCAGGTTTGCCCTGGGGGTGCCATAATAGTTATCGCAGTAGCAGTCATACTCCAGAATATCGCCGCGTTCGAGCATCTCACGGAATTCTTTGACACTACGAAAGTGATACTCCACACCATCAGTTTCACCGGTGCGTGGCTGACGGGTTGTGACCGAGACCGAATGAACCATATCTGGTGCCAGCTCGAGCACTCTGTGGATGATTGTGCCTTTGCCGGCGCCTGAGGGTCCGGAAACACAAATGACCAGGCCGCGCCGTTGTTTCGCGCTCATTGCGCACCACCTTGCAGGTCGGTGCCGAGCTCAGCTGAAATATCCTCAACTGGCAACGCCGACAGCACCAGATGGTCGCTGTCCATCACCAGCACCGAGCGTGTCTTGCGACCCGAGGTCGCGTCGATCAGGCCACCGCGGTCGCGGCACTCCTGGATCAGCCGCTTGACCGGCGACGAATCCGGTCCGACCACCGCGATGATGCGGGTGGACGAAACCAGATTGCCAAAACCTACTTTGATAAATGTCGCTTGCTCCATGCTTGTCACTCCAGATTCTGGATTTGTTCGCGGATTTTTTCCAGTTCGCTCTTGAGGGTGACGACCCGGTTAATCAGCTCAAGGTCGTTGGCCTTGGAGCCGATGGTGTTGATCTCGCGGTTGATTTCCTGGACCAGGAAATCGAGCTTTTTGCCGATTGGTTCGTCGGTGGCCAGGATGGTGTCAAGCTGACGTAGATGGCTGTTCAGACGGACCAGTTCTTCGTCGATGGCACATTTGTCGGCAAAGATCGCCACCTCGCCCGCCAACCGCTGTTCGTCAAAGAGTTCAGCGGCTTTGTCGCCCAGCAGATCGTTAATCCGCGTGGCCAGCCGTTCGCGGTAATCGGCTATCACCAACGGTGCGCGATCGGCAATTTCCTGACACAAGGCCTTGAGGGTTTGATTACGACCGGTCAGGTCGTCGGCCAAACGCTGACCCTCAAGACGCCGCATCTGGATCAACGCGGCCAGGGCTTGCTGAAGGGCTTCCTGCAGCAGCGACCAGACGCTTTCGGGATCCAGAGTAGTCGATTCCACCTGCAGCACATCGGAAAAACGGCTTATGACAGCAGCATTTAGGCCTTCGGGAACATCGGCTGCAGCTGCAATTTCGCGCAGCGCCGTGGCGTAGGCTCGGGCCAGTCCGGTATCACAGCTGACGCGGCAGGCGTCGGCGCTGTTGTCGGAAAAATTGATGAAGACATCCACCTTGCCGCGGGCCACCTGGCGGACGATTTCTTCTCTCACGCGATTCTCCAGCGCAGCAAGCACACGCGGCATGCGGATCTGCACATCACAAAAGCGATTGTTGACGGATTTGATCTCAACCGAAAGACGCCGGTCTGATCCAATTGCTTCTCCTCGTCCATATCCGGTCATGCTGGCGGCCATAATTCAACTCCTCGCGGCGTAATTGGTATAAGCTTATTGATTATATCTTATGCGCGGTTTTAATGCAACTGACAATAATGCCTTCTCACTTAGAGCGGCAATGGTTTCAGGGATTTTCAAGAAATTTTCCAGACGTTTTTCGACTTGAAATTCGATATTCAAAACCTTCACACGCGTAGCGGCTGAAATTTAAGATAATCGGCGGCTGCCAGCTTGTAGATGACCCGCCCGGCAGGTCCAGTCAGATCGAAGGACGCGGCGCTGTGGATGTGGCCGAAAATGCACTGACTGACCCCGAATTCCTCCATCAGGTCGGTGAAGAGCGTGGCACGACCGTCGCGGCCGAAGGGTGGATAATGCAGGCAGACAATCAGCTCGCGGTCGGGTTGGCGCAGTGGTGCGGCAGCCTCCAGCGACAAGCGCAGTCGACCGACCTCGCGGTGGTAGATCTTGTCGTCACTGGCTGTGAAATCGGGGTCGTCGGGCAGAAGCCAGCCGCGCGTGCCGCAGACGATACGGTCGGGTGGGATGAAAATACCGTTGTTACGCAGGAAGGACAACGTGGACAGTCCTTCATCGTGGCAGAACTTTTCGTTTTTGGCCAGTGAGGTCCACCAATAGTCGTGATTGCCGCGGGAGAGAATCTTGCGACCGGGCAGCGCGTCGAGAAAACGCAGATCGGGCAGCGCGTCGGCCAGTTGCATCGCCCAGGAAATGTCGCCAGGGATGACGACGGTGTCATCCGGGCCGACGGTCGCCTGCCAGTTGGCGGCCAGACGCTGTTCGTGATCATCCCAGCGACTGCCGAAGATGGCCATGGGCTTGTTGACGCCGAAGCCCAGATGTGGGTCCGCAATGACGAAAAGGGCCATCTTATGCCTCCTGATGAAAGTGATTGTAGACGGCCAGCGCCGCCGTCTCGCTCAGGCCGGGCAGTGCCTGCAGCGCGTCGAGGCTGGCCTGTCCGACACCCTTGATAGTTTTGAAATGTTGCAGTAAGAGGCGACGGCGGGCGGGGCCGATGCCGTCAATGCCTTCGAGCGAAAAGCGGGTTGTGCGTTTCTGGTGAAGTTTGCTGCGATATTGGCCGGCAAAGCGATGAGCCTCGTCCTGAATGGCTGTCAGCAGACGCAGTAGCCCCATCTGATCGGTTGTGTCCATCTGACCGGTTTGGGCTTCGGCGATTAATAGCGCGCCGTCGCTGCGCCGCGCGGGTGTCAGTTCGATGATGCTGCCATCCGGTAGCGCCAGTCCGCGGGTGCGATGCCGGTCGTCCTTGACCATACCGGCTACGGCCAGATCCAGTTTCATTTCGTCAAGCACCTGCAGCGCCGCCGAGACATGTCCGCGGCCACCATCGATCAGGATCAGATCGGGACGGCTGCCAAATTCCTGATCGGCCAGATGACCCAGTCGCCGACGCAGGGTTTCACGGATCGCCTCGTAGTCATCGGTTCCCTCGAGATAATCCAGTTTGAACAGTCGGTATTGCTGACGGGCGGGTTTGCCTTCCTGAAAAACCACCAGGCTGGCGGCCTTGTCCTGCTCGCCGGTGTTGGAAATATCGATGGCCTCGATGCGGTGAATCGGCCGTTCGCCCGCAGCCGCAACGGATAGCAAGCGCAGGGCCTCCTGCAGTGCGGTCTGGCCGCTGCCACCCAGCAGGGTGTGGCGGCGCAGGGCTTCCTCGGCATTGCTAAGGGCCATTTTCAGCAACTGGCTGTCGTCGCCGCGTTGTGGGTGACGAAGGGCGCAACGGCCCTGGCGCAGCTGACGCAGATAGGCCGTCAACGTGTCCTGGTCGGGCAGATCGACCGGCAGCAGAATCTCCGGCGGCACAACAGCGGCGTCCGGATAGTGCTGGGCGATAAAGGCGCTCAGCACCTCGGCATCGGTCTGATCGCTTTCAGGCCAAAAGCAGGCGGCGGCGGCGACCAGACGACCTTGCCGGATTTCCAGCTTCTGCAGGCTCATTTCGCTGCCATTGCGGGCAATCGCCAGTACGTCCTTGTCTTCGGCTTTGCTGCTGACCACCTTCTGCTTGGCCATCAGTTTTTCCATCGCTTGGATGCGGTCGCGCATCAGGGCTGCAGCTTCATAGTTCAGGTTTTCGGCTGCGGCGGCCATTTCAGCTTTTAAGCCGTCGAGCAATTCGCGGGTGTGGCCTTCGAGAAAACGGCAGATGTTCTCCATCACCGCACGATAGGCCGTCGCCGGTACGTCGCCCTTGCAGGGTCCGATGCAGCGGCCGATGTGATAGTTGAGGCAAGGACGTTCCTTGCCAATGTCGCGTGGCAGCTGGCGGCGGCAGGTTTTCATCGGGAAAATTGATTGCAGCGCGTGCAGGGCATGGAAAACATCGCCGCCCAAATAGGGACCGAAATAGCGCGCTCCCGCCTCGTGATCGCTGCCGATGCGAAAGGCTTTGAGCAGCCGCGGATAGGTTTCGTTGAGCGTCACTTTGATGTAGGGGTAATCGCGATCGTCGCGCAGCAGAATATTGTAGTGCGGCTGGTGCTTTTTGATCAGCGTCGATTCGAGAATCAGCGCTTCCAGTTCGTTGGCACAATAAATCGTTGAGAAATCGGCAATCCGGGCAATCATCGCCAGCACCTTGGGCGTGCCCTGGGGGTTGGCGTTGAAATAACTGCGCAGTCGGCTGCGTAAATTGATCGCTTTACCGACATAGATAATAGAACCCGCGGCGTCTTTCATGATATAGACTCCGGGGCTCTGTTGGACCAGGTCAAGCCTGGCATCAAGCTGGATATTCGTTTTGTTCATCGTCTGTTGTGGTCAGCTTAGAAGGAAGGACTGATCAGGTAGCTGGCTATGACATCAAGGGCTTCGGTTTCATCATGACCGTCGGTGGAAACCTGCAATTCCATGCCGTTTTCGATGCCCAAGGACATGACGCCGAGCAGACTTTTGGCATTCGCGCGTCGTTCACCTTTGGACAGCCAGATGCTCGCTTTGTATGTCGATGCTTTCTGGATCAGTACTGCTACGGCCTTCATATGCAGGGCCTCGTCACACTTGAATTGGACCGTTTTGGTTAACATGATAATTCCTCCAAAAGCCTGTGGCTGTTGCCGCGATCAGCGATTTTCAGCTGAATACAGTATAGATTTATTGCTTTGACTTTGTCAACAAAGACAGGCGCCACGCCCCATGCGGTCGCTATTTTGCACAAATTTGCTGATTACGTCTGAAAATTTTTAAGCATTATGATGGCATCTTCGCCGTTATCCTCGTAGTAACCGCGACGCAGGCCTGCGGGGACAAAGCCGCCACCCTGGTAGAGCCGGATAGCGGGGGTGTTGCCGACCCGTACCTCGAGGGTCAGCAGGCTGAGTCGTTCTGACTTGGCGATACTGATCAGCGCTTCGAGCAATCGTTGCCCCACGCCGCGGCGCTGCCATGGCGGGGCAACGGCAATGTTGGTGATCTGCCCTTCGTCGAGGACAATCCAGCAGGCGGCGTAGCCGACCAATTCGCCGTCGGGCAGGACGGCAGCCAGATAACGGGCGGCTGGGTTGTTTGCGATGTCAAGGCGCAGCGATTCCTCGCTCCACGGTATCGCAAAGCAAGCGTTTTCCAGCACAATCAAACTGGGCAGGTCGTCCAGCGTCACGGCGCGGATGGTTAAAGCCGGTTCAGACATGCTGCTCGGCCTTGCGGCGTTCGGCCTGCGAGAGCGACAGGTACTGCGGCATCAGCAGTTGCGGCAAACCGGGATTGCCAAGTTCCAGTTGAATTTCGGCCAGCTCGGCGATGGCGGCGGCGCGGGGCAGCGCGGCAACAGCTGGGGCGATTTGGGTGCCGTCAAGGACGGGTATGCCGCAGGATTGAAAGAACGCCTCCGGTTGGTGCCCAACAAGTAAAACACTGCTTTTGTAAAGTCGCAGCGTCTCGACAAAGTCCGCCGCCAAAATATTGGCCGGTGCGATGATTTCCGCCCCGTCTCGCCAGGCTGAGGCATAGATGCGTTGATTGCGCGCATCCAGCATCGGGCAGATGATCAGATCCGGGCAGGCGGCATAGGGCCAGGCCATGGCGGCCAGCGTCGAAATGCCGATGGCCGGCTTGCCGGCAGCGAAGGCCATGGCCTTCATGGCGCTGACGCCGATGCGAATGCCGGTGTAGGAGCCTGGGCCGATGGCACAGGCCAAGGCGTCAGCGTCCTGAACGGCCACACCGCAGCGACGGCATAGATCCTCGATCAGCGGCAGCAGCGTAACCGAATGGGGCTGAGCGCTTTTAAGCGTGGTTTCGGCCAGCAGGCAGCCATTCTGCCAAAGGGCAGCGCTGACGGCAGCGCCGGTGGTATCGCAGGCGATGATCATCATAAGGTGTTCTCCTTATCGGGGCTGAGCAAGGCAATCAGCGCAGCCAAACGCTGCGGTCGGCTTGGCCATTCGATCTCAAGGCGTCGTTGCAGCGGCTGGTCGGGGTCGGTCGGAAAAAGGCGGATGCGCAGGGTTCTGACTGGCAGAATCGGGGCAATCAGGCTGCCCCATTCTACAACACATACCCCGCTTTGGTCGAAGTATTCGTCCAGTCCGATGTCGCAAAAATCATCGCTGCCCGTCAGGCGGTACACATCAAAGTGAAAAAGGCTCAACCCCCCCGGCAAAGCCGGATGTTCGATCAAAAGGGTGAAGGTTGGGCTGGAAACCGGCACGCGGCAACCGAGTCCGGCGGCGATGCCCCTTGTCAGAGCGGTCTTGCCCGCGCCGAGATCACCATCAAGGCTGACGACATCATCGGGGCGTAGCAAGGCAGCCAGCTGCCGGCCGAATGCCTCAGTCTGCTCCGGCCCTTCCGAGATCAGGGTCATGCTTTCTGGCAGCATCAGCGGGGGACCCCCGGGCGGTCAACCTTGAACACCAGCCTGCCCTGGCTGAAGACTTGCTGGGCCTGGCTGCGGAATTCCAGGGGATGGCCATTGAAAAGTGCCACATCGGCATGCTTGCCAACATCAAGGCTGCCCAGGCGATCGCCGGCGCCGCATAAACGCGCGGCCGTGATGGTGATGGCGGCCAGCGCCAGCTGCTCGTCCATACCGGCACGCACGGCGACCGCGGCACTGACCGGTAGATATTGAATCGGGATGACCGGATGATCGGTCATGATCGCAACGGGAATGCCGGCGGCCGCCAGAATGCCGGGGTTGCTGATGCTGGAGCGGCTCAACTCGGGCTTGCTGCGGTCGGACAGGAGCGGTCCGATGATAACGCCCTCGAGGCGGCCGAGGCCAGCCTGGCCACAGCCGCGACCTTCGCCCAAGCCAGCCTGGTACTCGGTGGTCAGCAGATCGACGATGCGATAGCCTTCGGTGCAGTGATCAATCGTGTAACGCAGGCCAAATTCATTGGCGATGCGAATAGCGGTCAATATATCGTCGGTGCGATGGGCGTGAATTTTGAGCGGCAGTTCTCCGGTTAATACAGGCTGCAGAGCCTCCCAACGGGCGTCGCGGGTGAAACTGACGGCGGGGTCGGCCGCTTTGCGGGTTTTGTCCATGCGATAGTCCCGCGCTTTGCAAAGCGCGTCGCGCAGAATGGCGGCGGTCGCCATACGGGTCGAGGGGGATTTATCCTTTTGCGCGTAAACACGCATGGGGTTCTCGCCGAAGGCCGCTTTCATGGCTGCTTTGGGGATGATGGCCATGTCCTCGGTTGTGCGTCCGCTGGTCCGAAGCAGGGCAAAGTGTCCGGCCAGCACATTGGCGCTGCCCGGTCCGGTCATGACCGCAGTCACGCCGTGCTCCAGCCCCTCTTTGAAACAGGCATCGTCATAAAAGATGCCATCGACCGCCTGCAGCTGCGGTGTCAGCGGATCGCTCATCTCGTTGCCGTTGTCTGGGTCCTGGCGCTGGCCGTCCTCGTACAGACCGACATGGCAGTGCGCGTCGATCATGCCGGGCATCAGCCAACCCCCCGCGGCGTCGATAACCTCGACACCCAGCGCAGCCGCCAGACTGGCCGGCGGCTCACCAAAGCCGACCGCGGTGATCAGCGGCGGCTCGATGGTCAGATAGCCCAGTCGGGCGGTTTCGCCGGTCATGGTCAGAAGCATGGCATTTTGAATCAGAATCATACCGATAACCTCATTACAGTTTGTTTCATAAGCAAAAACGGGCAGGGGCATTGTGTGTCCCTGTCCCGTTTCGGCGAGAATTCGTTTGACCAGTGGCCAGGCTTAACGCTTGGAGAACTGGGAAGCTTTTCTGGCTTTCTTGAGTCCGTACTTTTTTCTTTCCTTCATGCGGGAGTCACGGGTCAGGAAGCCGGCTTTCTTGAGAATCGCCTTGTACGCCTCTTCGTCAGCCTTGACGAGCGCACGGGACAGGCCATGACGGATGGCGCCGGCTTGACCGGACAGACCGCCGCCGAGAACTTTACAGATGATGTCAAAGCTTTCCACCGTGTCGGTGGCAACGAGCGGCTGGCGAATGATCAGCTTTAAGATTTCTGTGCCGAAATAGTCGTCGATGGACTTATCGTTTACAGTGATCTGGCCTTTGCCAGGGTAGACACGGACACAGGCAATCGCGTTTTTGCGACGACCGGTTCCGTAGAAAAATGTTTTAACAACTTTTTTGGTAACCATATCCTGGATATCCTCCCCTTATTATATTGAAAGTTTGAGTGCTTCGGGTTTCTGAGCGGCCTGTTCGTGTTCGGCTCCGGCGTAAACGAAAAGCTTTTTGAACATCGCGCGGCCCAGGGCGTTTTTGGGCAGCATGCCCTTAACAGCCAGTTCCAGGACCTTCTCCGGTTTCTTCTGCATCATGTCGCGATACTTGATTTCTTTGAGACCGCCGGGATGCAGGGTGTGATAACGGTAGAGTTTCTGATCCAGCTTGTTGCCGGTCAGAACCATCTTGGACGCGTTGATCACGATCACATTGTCACCGGTGTCGAGAAAGGGTGTATATTGGGGCTTGTTTTTGCCCCGCAGAATTTTGGCCACTTCACTGGCCAGACGACCCAGAACCAGGCCATCGGCGTCTACGACATACCATTTTCTCTGAATATCAGAGAGTTTTGCTACGTAAGTACTCATCTGTCAGCATACCTCCAAATAATCGATTGCAGCCAGATCAATCCCTGGTCGTGCAAATGCTTTTACATTCTAATCAGGATTGAGCGTTCTGTCAAGAGGCGATTTAAATTAGACGACTGGATTGCGATTTTTCTGCGATTTTCTGCTATTTTTGGGGCATTTATGCTTCAAAATCCTGCGCATTCGACTGGATCAAATCAATAAATGCTGTGGCAATCGCAGGGTCAAACTGGGTGCCAGAACAGCGCGCAATTTCGGCCACCGCCTGTTCGACGCTGAGGCCTTGGCGATAACTCCGGTCGCTGGTCATGGCGTCATAGGAGTCGGCCAGGGCGATGATGCGAGCTTCGCGAGAAATCTCCTCGCCCTTGAGTCCTTTGGGATAGCCTTTGCCATCCCAGCGTTCGTGGTGCTCGAGGATGTTGTTGGCCAGCTCGGAGAATTCGCTGATCGAGCTGAGGATACGCCAGCCGATTTCGGGGTGTTTGACAATTTCCTTCCATTCGTCCGAGTTGAGCTTGCCTGGCTTGTTGAGAATGGTTTCGTCAATGCCGATTTTGCCGATATCGTGGATCAGTCCGGCGACTTTGATTTTGTTAACCGTCTGACTGTTGACACCGAGCTTGACCGAGAGCATTTCGCAAATTTCGCTGACGCGCTTGGAGTGCAACATTTCACGGCCGCTTTTGGCAAACAGGGTGCTCATGACCAGATCAATGGTGCGGCTGCGCATGCTGGTGCTTTCGTACAGTTTGTGTTTAAACAGGAAGTTTTCAGCTGCGATCTGTATGGCCTGGATGCTCATTTCCGCTTGCGTCTTGGTCTCATAGCCAAACGAAATGGAAAGAGCGATTGGCAGAGATTTCTCCTGAAGGGCACGTTCTTTAATCCGACTGATAAACAGTTCAGCGCCTGCCGCGTCCATTTTGGGCAGAATGACGGAAAACTCATCACCGCCGGTCCTGGCCACAATATCTTCGGCACGGCATTCGCTTTGGATCACCTCCGCGGACTGTTTCAGCAGCGCGTCGCCGATGTTGTGCCCAAACGATTCATTCACCAGTTTGAGGCCGTTGAGATCCCCCATGACAATGGTGATCGGCAGGTTGTATACTTTGTCGAGTCTTTGCAATGCTTCTTCAAAATAGCGTCGATTGTAGATGCCGGTCATCTGATCGTGATAACTGAAGTAGATCAGCTTTTCTTCGTTCTTCTTGCGTTCATTGATGTCCACGCAAAAGGCAATCAGCCGCTCCTCAGAAATTTTGGCAGCAATCAGATCGATCCAGAAGGCCGCATTGTCTTTGGCAAAAATGGTAATTTCTTTGCTGATAGTTGCGCCAGCCTGAGGATCGTTGATAGCCTTCATAATCTCAGCAGCACTGGTATCATCAATAAAATCCTCTATTTTCATTTGCAGCAGCTCGGCTTCAGCATATCCGGCCATCTGGCAGGCGACCTGGTTGACTTCAACCAATTGCCCGTTGCGATTGATTACAACAATGCCGATCGGTGCTTTTTCGGTGTAAGCGCGAAATTTGCCCTCACTGGCAATCAGCTCGAGTTCGGCCTTTTTGCGATCGGTAATATCGGTGATAATCACGGCAAACTGCATCTTTTGCGGTGAGTATGCCTCCACTTCAAAATACTTGTCTTTGTCAGCGGCATAATTCTCATAGTGTGTTGGCTCGCCGGTCAGGGCTACCTGACCGTACAGGTCGACCCATTGTTTTTGGATATGCGGTGTCAGTTCCAGAACACGCTTGCCAATGATGTCCTCATGTCGGAGTCCGGTTAGCCGTTCGAAACTCGGGTTGGTATCAAGGAATCGATAATCAACGACTTCGCCGGCTTCATTGGTTATGACCTCATGAACTGCCATGCCCTGCAGCATCTGTGAAACCAGCAGGCGGTACTTTTTTTCGCTTTCTCGCAGATTGTCTTCAATCAGCTTTTTCTCGGTGATATCCTCCAGCATACATAAATGACAAGGGTTCCCATTTATCCTGATGTTGGTTGGTGTGATTTTCATATTGACCCAGACAATCGATCCATCGGGTTTATAATAACGCTTTTCCATGCTGAAACCGACAATTTTGCCGCTGTTCAACAGCGCCATATTGGCCTCGTCTTCTGCTAGATCGTCAATATGGGTGATGCTCGCCCAATCAATCGGGCCATGTTCGTCTGCAATGGATCGGCCAATGATTTCGCTGAACTGGTTGTTGGCCTGATAGATTCGGCCATTGACAGAATCCGATATTGTTATCCCCAGCGGTGCCTGTTCATATATTGAACGATAGCGTTCTTCGCTTTCTTTGCGGATTTGACTTTCTTTTTTCAAGCTGTCCAGCAAACGAAGCATTTGCTCATTGGCCAATTGGAGGTCGATGGTTTGTTCTTCAACCAATCTGGCCAATCTTTCCTTTTCGTTGCGCTTGTCGTGCATGGCTGTTTTGATTTTTATCATCGCACGAACCTGAGCAATTAATTCGCTTTCGTCGACCGGCTTGGATAAAAACGCCTCGGCGCCGCACTCCAAGGCCAGAATCCGGTATTCGCGATCCCCTTTGAGCGCTGTGACAAAGACAATCGGGATATCCGAGGTCTGTGGATCAGCTTTCAGCGTTCGACAGACCGTGAAACCATCCATATCCGGCATGATGACGTCAAGCAAAATCACCTCCGGGTCATGTTCCGCTGCGAGCCTGATGCCATCTAGCCCATTGAGCGCCGTCAAAATCAAGGCAGCCGGGAAGGCTTCCGTGATCATGGCCTGCATGATGACGATGTTATCCGGATTATCGTCAATGATTAAAATACGCTTCAGGTTATTGACCATAAAGCACCTCGTTGATGACTTTGAAAAACTGCTTCTCGATAATCGGTTTGGTAATAAAGGCGTCAAAGCCATGGGCAAGAATTGTTTCGCGGTCATGAATCATGGCACTGGCTGTCAGGGCAATAATCGGGATATGCTGCAGCTGCGGCATGTTGCGAATCTCAGCGAAGGCTTTGATCCCATCAATAAGCGGCAATTCAATATCCATCAGGATGAGATCGGGCACCGATGCAATGGCCATCTCAATACCTTCTTGGCCATTGATGGCTCCGATGACGTCATAATGATCGGCCAGAATGGCCTTGGCAGTGATCATGTTGTCCGGATTGTCCTCAACGATCAGGATGAGCGGTTTGGCGCGGCGAGTCGTGGCACTTTGGGGCGGAAAAAGCATGGAGTCGATAGCGTTCTGTAATTCCAGACGATTGACATCGCCCTTTTGGATCAGCTGATGAACGCTGTTGTGTTTGAGAAATTTGAGCTCGTCTTTGGTGATTTGCTTGGCGGTCAGAACCAGAACCGGCACATGTGCCGTCCGTTCGGCATTGCGAATGGTTTTAAGTACTTCAAAGCCATCAATTACAGGCATCATCAGATCCAGCATGATGGCATTCGGGGTGATCTGATCCATAATTCTGAAGGCTTCGGCGGCATCCTGCGCGATCAGCAGCCGATATCCCAGTTCTTCGACAACATCTTTGATCTGAATAATTGCCGCCTCACTGTCCTCGACCAGCAGGATGATTTTGTCATTTGTTATGGCGTCTGGTTTGCGGTGGGATCGATGTCCGTTGGCTTGACCATCGAGTCGATCAAATGATTTTGCAACTGTTTCGTGTATGGATCCGAGCGGCAAAGAAATCGTGAAGGTTGAACCCTTGCCAAGTTTGCTTTGGACGGTAATTGCGCCACCCAGTAAATGGGCATATTTTTGGGCGATCGCCATACCCAGACCGGTGCCGCCATACTTGCGCGAGGTGCTGGCATCAGCCTGACGGAATTCGTCAAATATATGCGGCAAATAATCTTCGTTCATCCCGATGCCGGTATCAGAAATAACAATCTCAAGGTTACTGTCCTTGGCTGTCAGCGAGACTTTGACCGTGCCCTTTTCGGTGAACTTGATGGCGTTGCCAATGATGTTAAGCAAAATGTGATTGACCTTGGTCGCATCGCTGGTGATCATAATGTCCGGTTCGTTCACTTCATTGATCAGTTTGATGTTCTTTTGCTGCGCCTGGATTTGCAGCAAGGCAACAACATCAGCGACAACGTGGTTGGGATTGAAACTGGTTATTTCAATTTCTTCACGGCCAGCTTCGATACGGGATATGTCTAAAATGTCATTGATCATGGCCAGTAGGTTTTTGCCGTTGCGTTCGATAATTTCCAGATAGCTGTATTCCTCCTCCGGGATCTTCTGGGCCAATCGGCGGTTGAGAATCCCCGACAAGGCAATGACCGAATTGAGCGGCGTCCGCAATTCGTGACTCATATTGGACAGGAAATTGGTCTTGAGTTTACTGCCTTCATCGAGCTGGCGTTTTTGGATTTCCAGCTCGTTGTTTTGCTGGGTAAGTTCGTTTTTCTGGAGTTCAAGTTCCTGGTTCTGCACCGCCAGCGCGTTTCTAAAATTCTCGATGGTCCGATAGGCCAACACACCTTCGACCCTCGCGCTCAGCGTCACGAGCACGCTGTCAATCAGACCTGCGGCATGATCCATAAACTTGGTTGTGCTGGCCAGTGAAATAATGGCAATTGTCTTTTCCTGAGATTTGATGGGAATGGTCATGATCTCATGGGCGTTAATATCGCCGCTGATTGCGGAAAATACCATCTGGCTGTCCTCTGCGACCCTGATCAGATGACGCTTGTGGTTAGTGCCCAGCGAAAGTCCTGGCTCGCCTTCGAAATTGTCCGCGTCAAAAGTCGTTTTCGCCTTGTTGTTCAAGCCGATTGACTCAAACAGCTCGAATGATTTTTCGCTTTCGCTGAGCAAATAAACCGCGCACATCTGGGCGCCGGTATGATCGGCCAATGACCTTAGCGTCGCGCGGAAAAATGCTCTGGCGTCCTCCTGGCTGAGCATTACACCGACCAGTTGGGCCGCTTTGTTGTTCAACTCAAGATTGGTCTGAATCGTCTCGACCATGATGTTGAAGGAAGATGACAGTTCGCCAAATTCGTTCATGCCAGCGTACTGGCAGCGAGCGTCAAGATCGCCTTGGTGAAAATGTTCGGTTGCTGCGGATAGAGCTTTCAGTGGTGTGCGTATTTTACGCGTCAGAATAACACTGATGAGGAGTGTCAGGAGCAAGGTTGCCACAACCAGCAGAATGAGCTGAAGGGTCAGGGTATTGTCCAGTTCAACATAGTTTGTATAGAGTTCGGCTGCTTTCGCGCTGGCAAAGTCGCTGATGACGGCAATTTTGTTCAGCAAATCCTGACGCAAAATGCCTATCGTGCCATCGTTCGATAAACTTTCTTCGAAAACCCCTGTCGAACCAGTTTCTATTTGGCCTATGCTTTTGTCTATTTCATTTTTCCAGGTCGTAAAGGCAATATAAGCATCATCGATATTTTCACGCGGTCCCAGATAGCGGTCGTACAGCATTTCGAATTTCAGCAACGCCTCAGCATCAGCGGCTGATCTTTGCTCTATGGCCATTTGTCGGTCTGACTCATCGTGTGCAATCAGCTGATCACGAATGCTGATCTGTGATTTGTAAATATCTTCCCGCATATTTCCGACGGTGGTCAGGACATTGAGCGGATGTCGGTACAAGGTGTCAGCCTGGGTGAAGAGCTGATTGGTCTGAACATAACTGATTGTTGCCATCAAAACTAACAAGGTCATGATTATGGCGAAGCCGATGTTTAGTTGGGTTCCGATTCTTAAAAAATGGCTTTTCATCTTCCTTCACCTCAGTTGAAAAATTGCGGCATGCAAATCTGTCTTTGTGAGTTTGGTTGCTTTTGTCATTATAGCCTTCTCAGCTTCACCCGTCACGAGAAAACCTTGACGGGATAATGATTTGATCAGTTTTCTGAGCATGAATTGCTGTGCTTCCGGCTTGTAATACAAAAGCAGATTGCAGCAGAAAATCAGGTCGAAATCGCCGAAAACGCTTTCGGATGGGCTCGTGGTGGTTGGATCCAGAAGATCATAACGCGCAAAAGTAATTTTGTCTTTCAGGCGCGGGAGCACGATGTATTCTTTCTCTTTTTCGTGAAAAAATTTTTGCAGTTGGCCAACCTTGAGGTTTTGAACCTCGTGTTGGTTATATGTGCCCCGTGACGCTGTTTGCAGCGCCGCCTCGGAGCGGTCGGTGGCAATGATTCGATAGCGGGGTTTGGGGTCGCACGCAGCAGTCAACTCTTCAATCATCATGGCAATTGAATAAGCTTCCTGGCCGGTCGAACAGCCAGCCGACCAGATTCTGAACTCACCGTTGTTTTTTTGTTGGAGCAATAACGGCATTAAACGTCTGCTCAGTATTTCAAAGGTCAGCAGTTCGCGAAAAAATTGGCTGAAGGTATTGTTGATGTCCCGATGAAAGGCATCGGCCTCGGTTTTGTTGTGGGTCAGAAGCAGGGCGTATTCATCGATGTGCTTAAGGCCATTGATCTCAAAGCGCTTGGCCATGGTGCTGATCAGAAAGGGCGCGTCAAAACTGCTGACATCCTGCCCATAGAGTTGCTGCATAATTGATACAATGCCGTCGATTTCCATGTTCATATTATAGAGCATTTATTGGAAAGACACATCAATGAATGTTATCTTTGCAAACCCACAGTCCCAGCGCCGGGTTGCTGATGTAAAACAGCGTTTCGCCATTGAGCAAAACATTATCGCCATCGGTCAATTTGGCGGGGTCGTACTTTTCGAACGCCTCGGAGTAAGGCATGTAGCGGAACCCAGCGCTCTCCACCTCGGCGCGAGTCAGTTTGTCGGAGCAGTAGGTGATCGTGAAGCGCTCGTCGGATGAGCCGTGGATCAGGTGTGCCGCGACTGACAGGTTGTTCTGGATGTCGGCGTTGCTGCGGCACAGGTCGAGAATATTGGTGCGACCGATGTAGCCGTATTCGCGGATCAGCTTGTCAATCGTTGGGTCTTCGCCGAACTTTTTGACGCCGGGCGCCAGGATGATCAGCTCGCCACCGTCAGCGATGGCCATGCGGGTGCGGTATATGGCCTTGTTGCCCAGCCAGGTGCTCTTGAATTCCCGCTCGTTCAGATAGACGACCACCTTTTTGAGCGGCTGGTCGACATAGGTCAGGTTGAGTTGCTGGCTTTGCTTCACGGCCTGCTCGAAAAGACTACGTTCGCGGCCGATATAAAGGCCGTGTATGGCGGTGTCGTCGCCGCTTTGGGTGGTCACCGTCAGGACATACATCAGTGGCACGTCCTGAATAAAGTGAGCCTCGGCATAGTCAAAAACCTTGCGCACCGGTGAAAAGTCGCGGCCCATGATGCGCTCCATGCCGTAGAAGGCTCCGAGCATGTGGGACTGGTTGATCATGTTGCTGCCGCCGCAGCCAACGAAGATGTTTTTGCTGTAGTTGGCCATGCCAACCACTTCGTGCGGCACGACCTGGCCGATCGAGATGATCAGGTCGTAAGACGGGTCAAGCAGGCGACGGTTGACCTCGACGGCGATCGGCTCGCTCATCAGGCCCTCGGAAACTGCGCTGACGAAGGCGCCCGGCACCTCGCCGAGCTTGACGACGTCCTCGCGCCAATTGTGCCCGACGAAAGCTTCGTAGGGCACTTCTGCGCCGAAGAACATCCGGCACTCCTCAGCCGTCATGGCATCGTGGGTGCCCAACGCCGGCATGATCTCAACCTGACAGGTGTCCTTGAGCATTTGGAAATACAGGGCCGTGATTTTGCCCGCACCCGAATACAGCCGGGTGGCGTCGGGCGGGATAAGCAGGACCTTGCGCGGTGAGATCTGGCGGTCGCGGATGGATTGCTGCAACGAGTCAAACAGTTCCTGATCCGTGATGCCCGTGGCTTGCGTGGCAACTTTGTTGATATTGATCATCGCTTTTCCCTCGTATCAGACATCATAGGTTGATGACGCGGTGTCGCCGCCTTCACCAGTCCAGTTGGTGTGAAAGAATTTGCCCCTGGGCTGGTCGATGCGCTCATAGGTATGCGCACCAAAATAATCACGTTGAGCCTGCAAGAGATTGGCCGGCAAGCGTTCGCTGCGGTAGCCGTCGTAATAGGCCAGCGCTGTGGCAAAGGCCGGCACCGCAAGACCGCCTAGTACGGCCGCGGCGATGACCCGACGCCAGCCGGCCTGGGCAGCATGAATTTTGCTGGTGAAAAAGGGGTCGAGCAGCAGGTTGGCCAGTTCTTCGATCGAGTAGGCACCGACAATATTTTTACCCTTGGCTCGGCCCTCGACGAAATGTTTGACCTTGTCGATGCTGCGGTTGTATACCGCCACCGTAAAACCCTTGCTCGCCATGTTCATGACCAGGTTTTCGCCCATGACGGCCAAGCCGATCAGACCGATATTTTGTTTGATCATTTCATTTCTCCTAAATGTTGTTTCAAAGTAGCTCTGACTGCGCCGTTTCCGTCCAGCATCTCCTGTAAATACCCTTCGATCCGTTGCCCGAGTCCAGCTTTGTAAAGATCAACGCCGAATATTTTAGCATCGGCGAGAATCGGCCGCAGCGCGACGCCAAGCGATGCTGGCTGTCCTGGTTTGACCGCCGCCAGTTGCGTCTGTAGCGTATTCAGCAACGGATCGGGGCTGGGTGTCATGGCATTGCCCGCATCGTCCACGTCCAGCAGATACCGGCACCAGCCGGCCAGCACCAGCGGAATGAAGGTCAGTTTATCGACACCCAAGGCGGGGTTGGCAACGTATGCTTTGATCGTTTCGCCGAAGCGTACGCCCAGCTTTTGTGATGTATCAGTCGCGATGCGCTGAGGCGTGTCCGGTGTATAGGGGTTGGGCAGGCGCTTGCCGACCACTTCGTCGATAAAGGCCTTCGGGTCGATGATACCGGGATTGACGACGACCGGAAGTCCCTCGGCGTAGCCGACGCGTTTGATCAGTTCGACCAGCGTGCTGTCGGTCATTTCGGCGGCAATCGAATCATAGCCTAGCAGGCAGCCAAAGATGGCCAGCGTGGTGTGCAACGGGTTTAAGCAGGTGCAAACCTTCATCTTCTCGACCTTGTCGACGGTGGCTCGGTCGGTCAGGTAAACGCCGGCAGCCTCGAGCGGCGGACGGCCGTTGGGAAAGCGGTCCTCGACGACCAGATATTGCGTTTCTTCGCCGTTGACAAAGGGGGCAACGAAGGTTTTTTTCTGGGTCTGTATCCAGTTAGCATTGGCGAAGCCGATGGCGTGGAGCACGTCCTTGACGGCATCCGACGGGCGCGGCACGATCTTGTCGATCATGGTCAGGGGGAAAGCAACCTGGACCGGATCGCTGAGGTATTCAACAAACCCATCCGCAACCAGACCATTGGCCTGCCACCGCTCGGTGATAGCCAGCAGCGACTGCCTGAGTTTGTCGCCGTTGTGCGAGAGGTTGTCCATGCTGACCAGCGCAACCGGCAACCGCCCGTTTTGAAAGCGCGCGTAGAGCAACGCCGCGACTTTGGCCATGGCGTTTTGTGGGGCTGAAGGACCATTGGCCATGTCCTGCTGAACAGTTGCGGTGAATTCGCCAGCGGCATCGGTCAGGTTGTAGCCCTTCTCAGTAATCGTAAAACTGATCATTTGCAACGATAGCGCGGCGAAGATGCGCTGTAGCGTCTGCCAGTCGTCGGTTCGTGCGGAATCCGCCGGTAGCGCTTGGGCAATCGAGCCGACGACCCGCTTGCCGGTTGTTCCATCGGGGAACATCGTCACCGCCAAACACAGATTATCGTACGGGGCATACACCTTCTCGATCGTTTCCAGATCGTAGGGCGCGACCGCCACGATGCCCGTTTGGGACAGCCCGGCGTCGAGCAGATCCTGCTGCAGCACAGCAATAAAACTGCGGAAAATATTGCCGGTGCCAAAATGCACCCATTGCGGCGTGAGGGCCGTCTGCGCGATCATAGCCTGTCGGTCAAACCGAGGCAGCGCGATGCCCGCCTGTGCCCAGGCCGCGGTTTCTTTGAGGTTTTCGTTGTTCAGGTGCAGCATGGCAGTTCTCCCAAATCGTGTAAATGGCGGCCGATGTGTTGGATCAGCGCTTGACTGTATTCTTCTTCGAATTCATGGAGCACGGCCTCTATTCGATCCTTAAAACGAGCTTTGCCGTCTGACTCCTTTGCAGAGAGAATCAGACCGTACGTGATGTGCAGAACCTGCCGTGAGTCAGGTTTGTCAAGCAGCGCGGGCAGCTTAGAGTCATGAAGGCTTTCGATGTCAGCGATGTTGTTGACATCAGCGCCAATATGATAATACGACTTGGCTTCATCCAGATTTTCAAGCGCGAATTTGTGAATCTCACGGTAGAGGACCGGCGCTTGCGTGGCAATCACGCGAACGGCTTCCAGCCAATTTGTGCCCGCGGTTTTCAGGTGATAATGCCCTTGCGTTTCCCGCCCGATTATTGGAAATACGGCAAACTTGTCACTGCCGGAATGGATGCTGAGCTTGTAGCCGAAATGATTGGCAATGGCAGCATGCCCTTTGAATTCGCGCTCGAAATCTTCAATGCTGCCAATGTAGTCAATCCCCTTTTGAAATTCACCGCAAAACCTGGGTGCGATGGTCGCAGCAAGAACGCCGGCACTAAAAAGTTCTGAGGCAAAAAAGAAGTGTGCTTGCAGCGAAGTGGCCGTCGTCGTCTCATCGATTGATATCTCGAAATCTACTTCCCGTCCATAGTTCTTGATTTGGGTCTGATAGATTCGGATCGCGAAATCCACCGCAGCGCCATAGGTCAGAATGATCCTTTTCAGATCAATTTGCCCGAAGCTGATGATCGTGCCGTCAGATATTGGTATGATCTTGTCAGTGTATTTCCGCCTCAGCGCTTCGTGTTCGTTGGTCTGGCTGCTGGTGTAGAGCTTTTCCACAGCGGTGTCAGACAGGGTGCTGATTCGGTTGTCGATGTTTTCCGAACAGTCCAGCGTAATCATGGTGAAACCGCACAGCAGGGCCGTTTCAATGTCCTCTGCTTTTTTCAGATGATCACCGTCAGCGCCGAAACCGCCTTGGTAGTCCTCTTGAAAGACCGCCCAGCTGGCGTCGTCGAGAACATCATCATAGGTGCGCGACGTCAGACTCAGCTCGCGCATCGATTGCTGCGCCAGGACCGGCTTGATGTCGTATTGCTCGATCAACTTGATATGTCCAGCCGTTGCTAAACCCAGACGATCGCCGAGCCCCATGGTTTTTTGGCATTTTATGACCGCTGTCGGTCGCGTAAAGGCAAACTCACGTCGAATAATCACACAATTGTGATGATTCAGGGAACACACTTTAAAGGGTATGCCATCAATGTTCTGTTCATCACCCTCAAAATCCGCATAGGCTTCGCCGGGGCCGAAAACAACCAGCTTCTTATCGGTTTTTTGTTTTAGAATGAAGAGGAGAGAGCCTTGACAGCGATTGATCGATGCGGCATAAATACCAGTTTCGCCGGATGTTTCAGCAGCTTTCCTGATTTGTTCGAGCTCAGAGGTGGCGTTGACCATGTGCTTCAGGCAAAAGGATTGCCATGGAATCATGAGGTATTGCTTGATGTTTTTGTAGCAGATGCCTTCAACCAGTTCTTTCAGAATTTCCGGGTCATCGTCAAATTCGCCGGCTTCAACCTGTTCGCCGATGTATTGGCAGAGCAAGCGGCGAAAGTAATCGTGACGGGTGTATGACAGGAAACTGCGCGAATCGGTCAGCATGCCAACCACATACGGCAGCAGGCCCTGAGCCGCCGTGGCTTTGAAATAGTCCAGGATACCGTCGTGATGGTCGTTGAGCCACCACGCTACGCCAAACATGACAAAGCCAGCGGTCTTGCCGTTGTGAAAACAAGGGGGCAGGCAGGACAATACGTGGTTATCCTTGCTGTTCAGCGAATAGAGGATCGTCGACGGTAGATTTCCAGTCTTTTGCAGATTATTCAAAAGCGCTGCCAGGGGTTCGGCCAGGTTTTCATCGGTCATGATATCGTAGCCGCTGTCCGGACCAAGCTGCTCGAACCGGCTGGTGTTCAAATTGCGCATGGCTCCCAGATGCAGTTGCATCACCAGGTTGCGCTTTTTGTAGATCGCAGCCAGCTGCTGCAGGGTGAAGGAACGATATGCTGAGATTTGCTCAGCGCTCAGTTGATGGCCGGTGAGGCGTCTGCCAAACAAAGCCGCGACCTCATCAGCTGTTGTTTCGAAAAGCTGTAGTCTTTCGATTGCATGATCCGTGATCACACAGCCGGCGGCTACGAAATAATCGATGCGCTGCGCCAGACAAGCCAATAGGTCCGCATAACAGGTGATCGGTTTTTGGCACGATGCCCCCAGCAATTTGACATAATCCGTGAAACCATCGAGTTGAATATTGAGTGCGCGATCCGGGCGAAAGGTCGGCAGTACCTTCAGGTCGGGACGCTTCTGCTCCCCAATTTTTTCGTGCCATTCAAGGGTGTCGGTTGGATCATCCGTGGTACAGATGAGCTTGACATTGGCTTTGGCAATCAAAGCTGACGGCCGCATTTGCTGTGCGGTAATCGAGGCGTTGCACCGATTGAAAATTTCGGCACTGTTTTTTTCATTGAGCGTGTCGACAATACCGAAATAGTTTTTAAGTTCGAGATGGCTCCAGAGATAAAGTGGACTGCCGACCAAGCGGGAACAAACCTTGGCGAACGCTTGGAATTTTTCCAGTGGACTTGCGCCGCCGGTTATATAATACTCATCGAGGCCGGCAACCCTCATGGCACGCCATTTGTAATGATCGTGGGCCAGCCAAAGATAACTGATGTTGTCAAAAACCTTGTCTTCAAAGATATCTTTTGCTGACAAATGGCAATGATAATCATAAACAGGCGCATTTTTGGCATATTTTTCATACAGTGAAAGCGCAGTTGGCGTGGATAAGAACAACTGGTCAGTGTTCATAATTTTATCTCCTTGGTTTCCCACGGTGGTGTTTCCAGCAAAACCGAGAAGAAAGCGCTGACCAGTTGGTTCATGTATTCGCCCTGGTAGTTTCCGGTATGAAATTTGTCGGCTGACTCTTCGTAGATCTGTTTCCAACTCCCGATTTCCTGACCAGGTATGATCGGTCGAAACAGCACATTGTTGGCCATGGCCGCATCGTAATCGCCAGGTGCGTCCCCGATTTTCAGCACTTTGTCCGGCGCATAGCGACCATTCATGGCTTTGGATATGCTTTCGCGCTTGGTTCCCATTTCCTGGCCGGCCATCACCGTGACCAGCGAGTCAAGTCCCGCCTCGCCCCATTCGCGTACGAGCGCGTCATGCGGGGTTGCAGAAACAACCACAATGTCGGCGAACATTCTGAGTTTTTTCAGCGCTTCCCGAACATAGGGAAACGGCGGTACGTGCCGGACTATGTGCTTAATGTTTTCGTCGGCTTCTCGTGACCATCGGGCGGTCTGGGCAAGCACGGCGTCAAGATTGGCATGGCTGCGGTAGTGTTTTTCGAGCGCGGCTGCGCCAAGTATGGGGGTCTCGGCAATCCATTGCTTGAGCGGTGCCAGATCCGGCATGATCCAGCCGCGTTCTTTGACCTCGCGACGATTGCCGATGAGTTCGAGGGTGCGTACAATCGCCGGAAAGCGGTTGGTCCCGCGCGTGCGAGAGTATAGATTGACGTACTCGGCAACCTCACGAGCATAACGTGAAACGCCCTGCAGATCCCATACATTGACGGTCGCGGGACAAAAACACTCCTTGTGCTTGAGCTCCATATTGTCTAAAACACAGCCATCCGAATCGACACAGACCAGAAAGTCGTGAGCAGATTTAAAATTCACTAATGCGTCTTCCACGTTGATCTCCTTAAAGCCTGGTATCCCAGCGACCGCACCATACGTTTTCGTCAAAATGTCCCTTGAAATCTGATCTGCCCACGATTTTCTCAATGCAGGCGCGGATGTATTCACGGGTTGGCGCGTAGGCGTTGATAAAGGTTTTCAACATCGGGAGATCAATCAGGTGGTTGGTAAAATTGAGCGAAACACCGATGGTTGGCACCTCATGCACAAACCACGGCAGTTCGCTGGAGTGGGATGCTGACCAGCGGATGCGCATGTTGTTTTCCTGCCCATAGCCCTTCATGTTGAAGAACATCAGGACAAGATCATAGCTGGCTTTGAAGACTTCCGCCGGTTCAATCTGCGACGTGCGATGCCGGTTGGCCGGATGCGGTGCCGCGGCTTCGAGGTCGTAATAATTGGTATGAACTGTGACCTCGAAACCAACCCTTCTCAGTTCCTCGACGACAATCTGCCTCGCGGGATCGCTGCCATCCAGATAGGAAACCGGTGCGCTTTCGATAAAATAAAGTTTAACGCGTTTGCGTTTGGCTGGATCAATCGGCAACAGTTTTTGGGTGTCCTTGACCAGCGTAATCGAGGCATTGGCAGCCCTTGCGGCAACTTCCAGATGCTCATCACAACCGACTTTGCTTAAATTGGCTTTGTCCGGAAATTGTTGTTTGTTCAAGCCCAACTTGGCCTTGAGCCCAATGATGCGATGCAAAGCGTCGCTGAGTCGCTGTTCGGAGATTGTGCCATCGTGGTATCCGTCCAGCATGTACTGGAAATCTTCGTCCGGATCACGAAAAAATAGAAACATGTCGCAGCCGGCGGCAATCGCGCCCGGCACTTGGCGACTTCTTGGTGCCGCGCTGGACAAACCCACCATGTGCGAGGCATCGGTCACCACCAGGCCGTTGAAGCCCAACTGATCGCGTAAAAGGTCAGTCAGTATTTCCGGGGCCAGCGTCGCTGGCATGATCTCATCGTCTTGGATGCCCAGCCGCAGTTTGCGGCTGTAGGACGGCAAGCAGATATGCCCGGTCATGACGCTTTCGATGCCCGCTGCAAAAAGTTCGCGGTAGACCTGGCCGAAAGTTTGATCCCATTCATCACAGGACATGTCGTTGCAGCCTTTGAGGATATGTTGATCGCGTTCCTCTACGCCGTCGCCGGGAAAATGTTTGGTGCAGCAGGCCAGTCCTGACTCAGCTACACCAGCCATATAGGCTTTGCACATAGCGACGACGGTGGCTGGATCTTTGCCGAACGACCGCGTGTTGACAATGGTGTTGCGCCAGTTGAAAAGCATATCCGATACCGGCGAGAACGTCCAGTTGCAGCCAACGGCGGCTGCTTCGATGCCGCTGACCCGACCCATTTCGTAGGCGGTGTCAGTTGTCTCGCACGCGCCACAGGCCGCATGTGTGGCAACCAGGGTGCCCTCTTTGACCGCGCCGTTTCCCCCGGCTTCGCAGTTGGCGGCAACTAGAACCGGCACCTTGCTCATCATCTGGAAGAGCCGGTTCTGTTCGTAGATCTCTTCAAGTGTGCCGCCTTGCCAGCGAACACCGCCGATGTGGTATTTGCTGCAAAGCATTTCGATATGTTTCGGATCACGGTTCACTGTCATGCTGATAAAAAGCTGGCCGATTTTTTCTTCGATGGACATGGACAATATTGTGTTCTCAACCCACACGATCTGTTCGTCATTGAGAAAATACGGGACTGCTTTAAGATTTACCATTTGATAATCGTTGCCTCCAAGATATGACATTGAACAGATTTGTTTAGTTGGCAGATTTTTCGTTGTTGATTGCCTTTTCTGCATGCGCTCTTTTGCGTTCGAACATCCCAAACTCAACAATTCGGTAGGAGTTATAGGAATAGGCAAAGAAGCAGATAACGATCAGGCCGTTCAGGATGTTCTGACCCGATGAAGGTATGCCCAGAGCGCCAAAGGCTGACGTGATGATGGCCTGGGTCAGGGAGCCCATGATCACGCCGGTATTGCGATCACCGTATTTGGCCAGGATGTTGCCGATGAACATCGGCAAAAAGGCATTCTGGATGTAGGCAATGCTGCTCAGTCCGGATTCGGCTTGCACAGTGCCGACAAGCGACAGCTTGATAACCCCCGCCGCGGCCAGCAGCGCGCCGGCAATGACATAACAAATGATGGTGTTGGTCTTTTCATTGATGCCGGTCACAACGGCGATTTCCTGGCCTTTGCGCAGCGAATTTGTGTTGTAACCGAACTTTGTTTTGTTGAGCAGAATGTAGAGAATAATAACCACAACAATACACAGGATGAAGATGTATGGCGACTGCGCCCAGATCAGCATATCGTTACGGTTGTTAAAGCTGACCCCTTCGCTGTTGCTGATCATGAAGCCAATGGCTTCATAAACCATCGCAATGCCAAGCGAAACAACCATCGGCGGCAAGCGTAATGCGACATAGACGAAACCGCCCACAAAACCCAGGATGGCACCGAACAGCATACAGAGCAGCAGCATGGAAACCGGATCCAGACCGAAGCGAAGGGCCAGGCTGCCACCCATAATGGTAGCCAGTACCAGGGTGGCGCCGACGCTGAAATCAAATCGTCCGGATGTCAGGTTGTATGAAACAGCCAGAGCGATCATACCTGTCAGTACGGTGTTTCTGAAAATAGCCATGAGATCGGTCTCGATGCCAAATTTATCTGCTCCCGCGAGTCTGCAGATGACCATAAACAGCACATAAACCGCGACTGGCAGGGCAATCATTTTTAGCATCTTCAACAAGAGCACTTTTGTTTTTTTCATACTTTTTCCTTAAAATATTGAGGGCTGGCGCATGCGCCAGCCCTCGCTGGCTTATAACTACTTCGACAGATACTCGACACTGCTTTTGACAATCAGATCATCGATCGTCTTGGAACTGGCCGCAGGATTCACTTTGGTGCACATGCTCAGCACATCGTCAGCTGTGATAATTTTGACGCCTTCCTGGATGTCAAAAATCTTCTGCGCAGCGGCCGGGTCCGAGATAATCCAGACATCGGTCGCCTTGTTCGTCGCCGAGACACCATCATCTTTTAAGGCAGCCGCATCGCCGTTGACGGCATTGAAGATCAAGCCGACTTGCAGGCCATATTTCTGGACATTGGTTGAAGCCAGCATTTTCAACGAACCATTGAGCAGCGCGTCAAGATACTTTTGGTTTAATGAACCGTAGCCGACGAGCGGCACTTTGTCCGTTAGTCCGTTGGTGGCAATTGGTGTTACCCAGTAGTCAACGCCATTGAACGAGGCACAGACGGCATCGATATCTTGAGACAGAGCTGCTTGTTGGGCCGCATAAAAAGGATCGGCCGGGAAGTTGGGAATATCGATAACGTCTGTTTCATAATTCAGCCCGGCATCAGCAATGGCCGCTTTAAAGCCGTCCCTACGCTCGATGAACTGTTGAACACCAGCATCAGCGCCACCGCTGGCGTAGACAATTTTCTTGTAGCCAAGGTCGGTCAGATAGGTGCCAAGCTGATATAGAGCATCATAGTTGCCATTGCCCCAGGTGATGCTGCCCAGATAGTAGGGGTTTTCTTTGTAGACATCATAGACTTCTGGCTTTTCGGCTGACCCGGTATAGTACATTTCGTATTCCGCAGCTTTTTCAATTGCTGAAGCCGGGTTTGATGAATACTGTCCGATAATGCCTTTGCATCCCGCAGTCGCGCACTGCTCGATAAAGGCAATCTCCGCTACTGCTCCGGCGGTCGCTTCCGAGATTTTGAAGGTCACCGGCATATTTTCCGAAAGGTAGGTTAAATAATCAACGAGTTGCTTAACCTCCGAGTTGGTCGGGTTGGAGATAACAACACCGATCAGCACGTTTTCCAGATCATTTGCCTTTGTTTCAGTTGCGCTGCCTGCTGTCCCGCAAGCACTCAATCCGATCATCATCACAACTGCCAATACCAACGCTAAAAACCTTTTCATTTTTCTCCTCCTGTAAAATCTATTTTTATATCACAAGCTTTCGCTTATAATACCCATCGGATTACCCTCTTATCTGGGCAGCAATTTGGTTCGATAGGTCAAGCTGGTTATCAGGACCACCAAGATAAAGATAATGCCACGCACAATCTGTACCTCCTCGGTTTTCAGGCCCATCAGGCTCAGTCCATGGGTTAAAACGACCACCGTGGCTGCACCGACCAGCCCAGCGCTGATGCGCGAACGCGGCCCGCCGGACAGGGGCATGCCGCCGAGTACGATGGCGATCATGATATCGGTGCCGATCGCCCCGGCCGCTGCGGAATCGGCCGTTTTGGTACGAAGCAAGATCAGAGTGGATGCAATGGCCACGCCCAGGCCGGCCACCATGAAGGCTGTGATTAGTGTTTTCTTTCTACTGATGCCCAATTGCTTTGCTGCGATCGGATTGCCGCCAATCAGCTTGATGGATTTGCCAATTTTCGTGTAATTGAAAAGAATGAGCGCGAAGGCAAAGAAAGCGCCGACGATGATCATGTAAAACTCAAGATTATCTTTGACTTTGATGATATTGGTCAAGGGGATCGAAGAGACACCATCGCCAAGGATAAGCAAGGCAATGGCTGATAAGACGCTGCCCAGAACAACAGTTACAATAAAAACCGGCAGATCCAAAACAGCGGCCACAATGCCTTTGATGGCAGCCACACCGATTGATACGCCCAAAACGACCAGAATCATCAGCGGGATGGACTCGGTATTTTTGACCACAATGCCACCGACGATGATCGAAAGGCAGATCGAACCGCCCATCGACATGTCCAGCGCGCCGCTGCCGAAAACAAAGACGGCGCTGACCGCGACAATGGCTCGAATCATAAAGCTGTAAAACTGGACTTTGATGTTTAAGGCATTGATTGAAACGCCCTCTGTCAAAAGTGCAAAAAGGACAATTATCAGCAACAGGCCGATGATCGGGGCAAAATCAATCAGTTTTTTCTTAATCGAATGGGTTCTTATTCTCATCAAATCTTCCACAAAACCATCTCCATCAAATCATTAAATCGATCATTGGCGCTTCGGAAAAGTCGCTGCCGCGAACTAATTCGCCGGATACTTTACCGTTTCTCATGACCAGGACGCGATCGCACATACCTAAAAGTTCGGTCATTTCTTCGGAAATCATCAAGATTGCAGCACCTTCTGATTTCATTCTTCCCATCAGGGCATACATCGCCGCTTTGACACCGATGTCCACACCGCGTGTCGGGCAATCCAAAATCAAAGTTTCCGATTTCCGTCCGATCCATTTTGAAAAGACAACCTTTTGTTTGTTGCCCCCGGATAATGATTTGACCGGCGCATCGATGTCGGCACATTTGATGCGCAGCGCTTCAACCATCTTGCTGACGAATTTCTTTTCGGTCCGGCGCAGAATAAACGGCCCTGGCCCCTTGACTTTGTCGAAGCTGGCGCCGACGATATTGTCACGAACACTGGCGTTGATGATTAGACCCTCCTGATCCCGATTTTTGGAGACATAGCCAATGCCCTGTTGTATGGCGACATGGGCGTTGTCAATTTCCTGACCCGATGGGACGTGCACGACCTTGCCCGTCACGATTTTTTCATCACCGAAAACTGCCTTGCCCAATTCATGCATGCCGCAATGTGAAAGGCCGCCGATGCCGAGGATTTCGCCCTGATGCAATTGGAAGGAGACGTTTTCGGCCAGACCTCTGCCGGTTGTCAGGTTTTGGACGTCAAGTACGATATTTTCAGAAAACGAGCACTGATTGTCTTCACGATAATAGTGATTGCCGATTTCGCGTCCGATCATATAGGTTTTAATCAGCTTTTCATCGAAATCTTCCTTGGCCACATTGGCAATCAGTTTGCCGTCACGCAAGACCGACAACGACGTGCAATGATTCATCGTTTCGACCAAATCATGCGATATAAAAATGACCGCTTTGCCGGCTTTCTTCATCCTATCCATGATTTCATAAATAATCGATCTGCCCTTTTGGGAAAGCGCCGTCGTCGTTTCATCGACGATCAGGATTTCCGGATCGTTGTACATCACTTTGGTCACTTCAACGAGCTTGCGATCCTGCATATCCAGAAAATCGATCGACGTGGCGGGGTTGACACCGGTAAAACCAATACTGTCGAGTGCTTTTTGAGCTGCTGCATTCATGATCGTGGCACTGATCAGACCAGCTTTTTTGAATTTTTGCTCGGAACCCAGAAAGAGATTCTGAGCAATGGTGATGCCCGCGATCGTTCCCATTTCCTGGACAATCATGCCAATGCCGGCTTTAGCGCCGTCGATCATGCTGGTCGGCTTATGACGCTGTCCCTTGTAGATCATTTCACCACTGGTTGGCGGAAACATGCCGGCCACAATCGATGCCAGCGTTGATTTCCCAGAACCGTTTTCGCCGATCAATCCGCGGATTTCACCCCGGCAGATTTTCAAGTCGACATGGTTCAGCGCAATCGTCACGCCGAATTCTTTGTATATGTCTTTTGCCTCAAACAAGACTTCCGGTTCTATTGCTGACATTTGAGCCTCCAATTAGACATGTTCTGATACTACAACCTTAACAACCCTTGACAATTTGCATAATTGACAAAACGGATAATAATCCGCATTATTTAGCTATTGTTTCTGAAATATTCAATCATTCCGTATTACTTGGCCTAAGATAAAACGTGTTGTGTTGAAAAAGCGACGCCATCTCCAAAAGTTGGGGGAAGGAAGACGATCATGGAGTACCTGTTTTTTTCTGAAATTCAAGATTGTCTAAATGCTTATTATATTAAACACCACAAGAAATTGACCTTTATAGAGGCAGCTATGCGTCTCTATGGCAAGGATATATATCATATTGGTACGCCGGCCTTTCCCGATTTTTCCAAATGGAACGTCGAGAGCAATGATCATTTCAAGGAGATTCACAGCAAAGTTCCTGTATCTCTGTCCAATGTCATCGGGGCGAATCCATCCGCTCCTGACACGATTATCGGAAGCAATTTCTATCCAGGACACACCATCTTTCCTTTGATGATTCCGGTGCATGCCGCTGAACACTGGCATAATCATAATTATTTTGAAATCGATTTTGTTCTTTCCGGCAATTGTGAATACTTGTTTGAAAGCACGACACGCACCCTGAACGCCAATGATATGTGCATATTGTCACCTAACGTATCTCACGACTTTCTGGCCAGCGATGATTGTCTGATCATCAGCATGAATCTCAAACGCGAAGTGTTTGAAGACGCCTTCTTTTACATTTTAAAAGACGACAATCCCCTCTCCCTGTTCTTCCGCAAAGCGCTTTTCAGCAGTGGCAAAACCTATTTGTTTTCGCATGTCATTTTTTCTGATGAAATCAAGGCGGTCATCAAGCAGATATTCGTGGAGTTCTACTCGAAAAGAACCTATTCCAATGAAATATGTATCAATTATCTGGAAATCCTGTTTGCCGTCATTTTGCGTACACAAAGCCATGTCTCAATCCACGATGAGTTTAAAAGCAATGCAGGAAAGTCAACCATCGTCCCCGCTCTTCTTGAATACATCAGTAAAAATTATAATACGGTCACCCTGCAAGCGCTTTCTGACCATTTTAATTACGATAAAGCCTACCTTGGCAAACTGGTCAAAAAGTATACTGGCTTGCATTACAATGACATCATCAATCATTACAAAATCAAGCGGGCGGTCTGGCTTTTGGAGAATTCAAAACATAAGATTGAAGATATTTCCTTCAAAGTTGGCTACAATCATCCGGATTATTTTTACCGGTGTTTTGTCAAGGAGATGGGCGTGCCGCCGAGCACCTATCGAAAAACACGAGAATAGGCTTTGTTCCATTATAGCTTGACCTGTGCTATAATCGGGAGATGTATATCACAGGAGAGCAGGAGTGAATGGAGTAATCATGAGCACCAGTTCGAAGCAGCATGTTTAACGTCAGAGTTGATACCATCCGGGAACGGACAACAAACGGTCCGACCTACATGAAGGGACGCCAATACTATCGTCAGGGCAAAGTGCGTCATCTGACCTTTGATCAGGAAAAAGGCATCATTTTGGCTCAGGTGGAGGGAACACGCACCTACAATGTGCGGATTATTCTCAATGGCCAAGGTGAACTCCATGACGCGACCTGCACTTGCAGTGCGTTTGCGGCTTATTGGGGATTGTGCCGGCATATTGCCGCCTCACTGCTGTATGGCATCGATGCCTTCGGCAAGCAGAAAACCCGCATTTTGCCCTTTTCCGCTGGCCAAGCCGAGATGATCGACAACGACGAGCCGGGCGAGACTGATGAAGCTGATGACAAATTGCGCAAGGATACCCTGGCGGCGAATGCCGATCCTGCCGCGATTGCCCGCCAGCAAGAATCTGCGCGTCAGCAGGCTCAGCGTCGCAGCCGCAGTAAAACGCGTGATTTTCTCAGCCGCATGGACCAAGCTTCCAGGATTGTTTCATCCAAAGGCAAAATCGCGGTCCGTCTACAAGTAACCCTCCATTGTTCGCCCGCATCTTGTGCGCTGCCCTGGCTGAGCTTCTCGATTGGTGAAAACCAACTGTATCCCGTCAGCAATATCGAGCAGTTTGCCGAGGCTGTTTCGCGCGACCTGCCGCTGGAGCTCGATAAAGATTTCACCCTCAATCCGCTGCGTCATACATTTTTACCGCAGGATTTTCAACTGATCATCATGATGCAGGACGCCTTCGAAAACGACTACAAGGCTGTTTTTGGCACATCTCACGCCTCCAGTCGGGATCGTTTTTTCACACTGAACGCCAGTCGCTTCGCAGCCTTTTTGATGATGGCGGCAGATCTTTCCGACGCTGGATGGCAGTATATTAAAGACAGCGAACGTCGAACGGTGCAAATCCGGCAAGCCAATCTGCCGATCAGCTTGTCCTTGAGTTGTGATGACGGTTACCGCCTGGATTTTTGCTGTGAACAAAATCTCCATCAGATGACCGCCTCCCGCAACATCTACATGGTCGGCGACGTCTTCTACCTGCCCTCACACGAAAGCATTCGTCTGATCGAACCGGTTTTGTCGATTTTCAACACGCCCGGCGCCCGACATTTGATGCTGACCCGTGAGGAAGCCTTGTTTTTGATGAGCGAAATCAGGCCTGGCATCGAGTCAGTCTGTCCGCTTCGTTTGGATGCGCAATTGACCAGCCGCATGATCGACCAACCCTTGCGCGCCGCCGTGGATTTGGATTACAGCAGCGCAGGTCTGCGTGCTGCGGTGGCTTTTTGCTATGGCCGCGAAGTGATCAACCCCCTCGCTCAGGCACCAAACGATAGCGATTCCTGCCCGGACGAAGGCCCCTTGATCATCCGCGATCGTGCCCGTGAAGAGCAGCTGATTAACTTTTTGACCCAAATTGGCTTTGGTCGTCAGTCCCAAGCCTTCCGAATGAATGACCCGGACAACCTGTATCAATACCTGCGCGAATCAGCCGCAGTCCTCGGGCAAATGGCCGAAGTCCGTTCGAGTGATGCCGTGCGGCAATTGCGGATCCTGCCTGCGCCAGTCATCCATTTATCAATTGGTCTGGCTGATGACAACGACAGCCTCAGCTTGAGACAGTGCTTCAACGGATTACCGGATCTCGAGCGTACAGCTTATCTGCAGGCGCTTCGTGAAAAGCGAGGTTACGTTCGCACGAAAAATGGCAATTTTATGCATGTTCAGTTGGACAACCGCGATATTCTGCTACAGCTGCTGGACCTCTTTCATCTTTGGGGTGTTGATCCTGGAGTGACCGACTGCCGGTTGCCGCGTTATCGGGCACTGGCCTTGGATAGTCTGCTGGATCGCCCAGAGGCTGTCGGCATTCTGAATGTCGACGACTCGATTCGTGGCATGATCCAGCATCTGCGCGAGCCGGAAACGCTCTCGTTTAAAATGCCTGCCCTCCTGCGCGGCAAGTTACGGCCTTATCAAAAGACCGGCTTCCACTGGTTGAGCACGCTGGATTATTATGGTCTCGGTGGTATTTTGGCTGATGACATGGGTCTTGGCAAAACCCTGCAGACCATCGCCTTTGTTGCGTCCAACTGGCAGCAGAACAAAAAACCATCACTGATTATCGCGCCGACCAGTCTGGTCTATAATTGGCTCAGTGAATTTGAAAAATTCGCTCCCAAATTGCCAGTCATGATTCTGGACGGCAACCGGCAGCAGCGAACCACACTGATCGGCGATATGGCCGGGCAGGCCTGCGTCATTACCTCGTACTCCCTGCTGCGACGGGACATTGAAGAGATCAGCGCGTTTACTTTCTCCAGTTGTTTTCTCGACGAGGCCCAAAACATCAAGAATCCGGAAACGCTGAATGCCCGGTCGGTCAAGCAGGTTCATGCCGATCGCTGCTTTGCCCTCACGGGCACGCCGATTGAAAATTCGCTGACCGAGCTGTGGTCGATTTTCGATTTTATATTGCCCGGCTATCTGTATAGTCAGAAAACCTTTCAAAACGTTTATGAATTGCCGATTATGCGCGAAAACAATCTGGAAGCCCTCGAGTCTCTTCATCGGCAGATCATTCCGTTTGTTTTGCGGCGCATGAAACGGGATGTCCTTAAAGAGCTGCCGGAAAAAATCGAGACCCGTACCATTTGTGAAATGACCGTTCAGCAACGTGAGATTTATGAATCCTTCCTGAGCAAATCAAGGGCTGATCTTAACCACGAGCTGACCGTCAATGGTTATGCGCGCAGTCAGATCTTTATTTTGGCCTTGCTGACTCGGCTGCGTCAAATCTGTTGTCATCCCGGTCTTTTTATCGAAAACTACAAGGGCGGCAGCGGTAAATTGCAGCTTCTGGAAGAACTGCTCGAAGACTGTTTTTCCGCCGGTCATCGTGTCCTGGTCTTCTCACAATTCACCAGCATGCTGGAGGTGATTCGTGAGGAGCAGGTCGCCCGCGGCCGCAAACCATTTTACATCGATGGTCAGGTCGCGGCTGACGAACGTATCGCTCAGGTTCAGCGCTTCAATCAAGGCGAAGGTCAGCTCTTTCTTATTTCATTGCGCGCCGGTGGCACCGGCCTCAACCTGACTGGCGCCGACACCGTGATTCACTACGACCCCTGGTGGAACCCGGCTGTCGAAGAGCAGGCTACCGACCGCGCCTACCGGATCGGTCAAGAAAACATTGTTCAGGTATTTAAATTGTACACGCGCCAGTCCATCGAGGAAAAGATCCAATTGCTGCAACAGAAAAAGCAGCACTTGATAGATGCCGTCATCAAGCCCGGTCAAAACCTGCTGTCCAAAATGACACTGGAAGAAGTCCGCAGTCTTTTCGAACCCTGAGTTTTAAAGAATTATTTGCTTTTTGTTTTTTCTTTTCGACAACACTTCGTGATATGATATTCACGAATGCGAATGCGGGAGGATTAAGATGGCTCAGATCGTCAGTCGGTTGGCATTGCTGATGCAGGTCTTGGGGGTCACCGGATATGATGTCGCTATGGCGCTGAATATCGACCCGTCTTTGATCAGCAAGTGGAAGCGTAACAGGCGGCGAGTTCCTGGCCGCACCGATACGATGCGGAAAATTGCGGCTTATCTTTTGGTTGCCGACGAACGTCTGGGCAGTCGTACGGTGCTGCCGATGCTGGAAAATATAGCCGGAAATTCTTTTGTCGATCGACATCAGGCTGTTGATCTGCTGACCCAATGGCTGCTGGATCCTGAGCCGCCATCCTGGTTCAGTGATGACACTAACATCTCAAATATCAATTTAAAACAGAACAGTTACAACTGTACCATTGAAGTTTTCAACGGGTTGGTTGGTCGTCAAAATGCGGTTTTCCGTTTTTTTGACATCGTACACAGCCTGCCCACAGACTGCACGCTTTTCATGCAGCTTCAAGAGGATTCCGACTGGATCGAATCATCAAATGACTTTTTGCTTCGGTTTAAGTCGGTTGTCAACAGCTGGCTGGGAACCGGCCATCAAATGGAAGTCATTTATTGGATGGATCAACACCCGGATCGCCTGCAGCAAATGATTCACAGCTGGCTGCCGATGCATCTCGACAGTCTCGTGACAGCCTGGTACAGCCCTTTTTACGGCAAAGATTCCTTCCCGGTCACCCTGTTGCTGGTTCCCGGTCACTTGGCCTTGATCGGCTTACAATCAGGCGATGAACCCGATGATTATCACACCATTTTGTACACAGATCAGTCGACCATCCTTCAGTTTAATTGGATGTTTCATGAAATTCGCAAAAACTGCAAGCCCTTGATCGAAAACTTCGATATCAATCGAATTGCGGCACTCATCAGTCTTTTTTCTGAAAACTGGCACGATACGGCCAACAAGACGATCAACGTCTACAGTAAACTGCCGCTGATGCTCTGCCTGCCCACGGATGCTTTACGCATGATTTTCGATCTCAATCAGGTTGACAACGCCAAATGCGAAGAGATGATCAATCATTGTGTTGCTTTTAAGCAAAACCGCGAAGCCGGTGGCCGTCTCAGACTTATTCACAGTCTGGGCGCTATTGAACAAGCGCTTAAACTGCCAACCTTTATTGATCCGTTTTTATCCGCGCTGGCCGGTCAGAGTATTACGATCGATCAGGCATTTTTTCGCCAATATATTTTAGGGTTGAGCTGCGACGTCCTGGAAGATGAAAACGTTGAAATCGCCTTGGCCCGCTCGGAAACCTTCAACCGCTCAGCATGGCCAAATTTGCTGATTGTATCAAGTGCCTTTTTGACGGCCTGGGGTAATACTTTTTCTCAAAACAGAATTTTTACGCAGGAAGCCACGCTGGTTCATGCCTTTGATCAATATTTTATGGACCGATGGAATCAGATTCCACGCGTCTCAAGAGATCGTCATGTCGTTTCCAAGCTGTTGAGTGAATTGGCGCGGCCGCTTGATTCTTGATGTGATCAGATTTTAAAGTGTGCTTTGTAGGAATCGAGACATTTCTGAATGATTTCCTTCGCGGTTGCCGCGTTTTCAACTTCCTGGAGGCTGGTATCGGTATGCTCCAGTGATTTGTAAACCGAGAAGAAATGCTGTATTTCGGAAAAAACATGTTTGGGCAGTTCATCGATGTCCTTCCAGAAGTTCATCTGCGGATCATCGAAGGGAATGGCAATAATTTTTTCGTCAAGTTCGTCGTCGTCGGTCATGGAAAATACACCGATCGGATAACATTCCACCAGGCACATCGGTTGGAGCTGCTCCGTGCAGAGCACCAAAACATCCAATGGGTCGCCGTCGTCGGCAAGCGTGCGCGGGATAAAGCCGTAATTGGCGGGATAATGCGTCGAGGTGTAGAGGATGCGATCGAGTTTGAGCATGCCGGTCGCTTTGTCCATTTCATATTTTTGCTTGCCGCCCTTGGGAATTTCGATAACGGCAATGAATTTTTCTGGTGTAACTCTCGAGTCGGACAGTTCGTGCCAAATATTCATTGATTTCAGGTCCCTTTCATTCTTGTTATCTATTTAGCCGTTCTGCAGCCAAAAGGCTTCCGCGGAAATTATATCAGTTTCAGGCAGATCGCGCACGTCGGCAGATAAACCCATAGCCTCTCGATAGGTCAGGCGGCTGGTGGCCATGCCGCTGGTGCTTGCATTGATGCGGTCGATGTAAATATTAGCAAAATCAATCGCCGTTGTCATGCTGTCTCTGAATTGCTGGGCCGTCTGGGTCCAAAGATAGGCGGTGTCGACGTTAGGTTCGGCGAGACTGTCCGCCAGATAACGGTGTGCTGTTGCGCGGTCACTGGCTGCTGAAATCAGACTTTGTTGCATCAGTGTTGAGTTTTGCCACCACGACTTGACGTATTGAATGAACCGCGTTCGTTGCGGCAAGCCGGCCGCCCATTCATCAAAGGCTGGCTGCAAAGCCAACGGCAGTGATTTGTCCACCAGCGCCGCCGCTGACTCCAGGGTGTTCTGCACGCTGAGCAGTTGGTCGCAAAGCGCTTCGGTTTCTGTTGCGATGGCAGACGATGGGTTCAACAAATACAGTGCGTCCAGTTGTTTTTCCAGATTATCGCTGCGTGTCAGCAGCTGCTTCAGGTCGTTGACCGGCTCACGGTAAGGTGCCACCCGCGCGGAAACCCGATCCAAACCAAGTTCCTCGCGCGTAAAAAGCGATCCCACCAGATCAACATCGGGCATAGCCGCCAGATCGATGAACAGCTTATCCAGCCGGTCAGCCTCATTGATTTTTGAGGTGTACCAAGGCATGCACTCATTCAGCCGCTGGCCGGCGATGTCGGACTCATCATCATTGCCTGTGCTTTTTTCGAAGGCATCGACCGCCAGTCTGATTGTATCGGTCGCGTCAAAGTAAGCTTGGATGGCGGTCGTTCCGCGGGTTATCTTATCCAGCATGTCGGGAACCGCTTTGTCGCCGAAGTTTTCGCGAATCAAAACGGCGAAGGTCCAGGGTTGACGGTTAAGTCCCGTAATCTGCTCCGGCAGACCTGCAAGTTGGGCGGCACAGTCCTGATAATAGGACAGCCGGTCTTCTTCGGAAAGCGCGGTGGCCGGCACCCCGCTGTCTATTTTGGTTTTGGCCGCTATGAAGTCGCCGGCCATTGGCCGGCTCAGCCAATAATAAAGACCATTGGTCGTCAGAATAAAGACCCCGCAAAACACGAGCAGGATGATCAGAAAGACCAGAAAGCGATGCAAGGAATTGCCGGCAACTTTGACTTTTTCGATAATATTCGTTGCTTTGAACATGACGTCCTCCCTTCGTCCGATTATGGCCAGAGCAGCAGTTGTGCCTGGCGCATCCGATCGGTCAGTTCTGCCAGTGAAGCAATCCGCCCAACCGCCGGCTGGCAGCCCGGGGCCTGCATTTGCAAACTGGTGCGGCAGATCATCACTTCGGCGCCTCTGGCATTCAGCGAGCGAATGGCGTCCAAAGCCAGCGAGTCGTCCAGTGTCAGATGGATGGCGCTGTTGTAGAAGAGCATGGTCTGCGGCGGTTCGGGGTGAGCCAACAGGGCTTGCAGAAACTCCGTCATCAGCTGATCACCCAAAACCGGGTTGCCCTCGCCCATCGTTTCCGATCGAAACACGACGGTCGGCCGTATTTCGTGATTGCGCGAAAACGCCATCAGCGGCTCCGGTAAAACGACATCTATGGCGTTTTGAGCCAAGACTGTGGTGTTCTGTTGCACACTGGTCGCAAGCAGACTTTTTTCCTCAATCAATTCTGTCACATCCTTTTCCGGGGGATTAATTCGTTGGTCGTATCGGCGCATGAACCAGCCGTCGGGCTTTGACATTAACGGCCATGACGTTGACAGCCGTGTATTCTTCGATTTGCGCGCTGACTCTTTCTTGCGTTTCTTTCAGCGCCTGCTGGGCATTGACGCCATAAATCAGGGACAGTTCAAGGTCAATGACCACTCCGGATATTTCGTTTTCCGTTCTGAATCCGACCAGGCCCGCGACGCCGTTGACGCTGCGCACCATGATTTCAACCATCATGCGGAGAGCTTCGTCCGAAATGGAGTAGGTTCCTAATCCGGAAAAGGTCGGTCGCACAACGGTCCGCTCCGAATCAGGCACGACGGGCGCGACCCCGCGGTCACGATCGAGGCGGCGGCGCAGACGGGAGATCGGGTCGGCGAAATAACCCGAAAACTCATGCTTGATTTCCATACTGGGAACGGGGATGGTGTGTTTCCCTTCGGTCATGCGGGTTCGCTTGGCTTGACGAATTTCTTCGTCGCTGCTGACGTCTTCGATACTGATCAGCATGGCCGGCGGATTGAGCCAAAGGTTGGCGCATATTTTTTCCAGCATGCCGTCTGATGTGCCCAAAATCATCAGGGTTGTCGGCTGATGAGTCGCCAAGGCGCGCCGCATGGTCGCCGCCCGGGTTTCATCGGCAAACAGCGCCTGGCGGACCGAGTCGAGCTTGGACGCTGCTTTTTTGGCCGAAGTGCCCGCGATGATGCGGCTGCCATGAATGAGCAAGCCATCATCGATGATGTAGCCGATTTTGTTTTTGCGCGCAACCACGATGGCTCGCGTGCTTTTGCCAGTGCCGCTGGAGCCGATAAAGGCCACGACCACGATCTGCGCCAGAATTTCCCGAAGATTGTCACGCGTCTTTTCTACAGCGGCGGCGTTGCGATCGGCATAGGTGCGGTTGACAACCTCAGCCAGCCGACCTAACGACCTGAAGGGTCCAGCTTTGTCATTCTTGTCCGCCTGACTGGCGAGATGCTCGCGAAGACGGGCTTCCTCGGTTTCATTATCGCGTTTTTTGTTTTTGTCAAAGATAATGGCCACGTCCGTCACCTCCTTCGGCCAGGTTATGGTTCAGCGATCCCAGTTGTAAAAAACTTCCTGGACGTCATCGTGTTCTTCCATGCGTTCAATCAGTTTTTCCATTTTTTCGACCAGCTCCGGATCATTCAGCGCGGTCCAGGTCACCGGTACCGGGCCCAGCGAAATGTCTAAAAAAGAATAGCCCTTTTTTTCCAACGCTTCGCGGACAGCAACATAGCTGTCTGGTTCGGTCGTCACTTCGTAGACATCATCCTCGGCCATGAAATCCTCTGCACCGGCCTCCAGCGCATCCATCATGACGGCCTCTTCATCTTCGAAAGCTTCAGCGTCAATAATCAGTGTCCCCTTCTCTTGAAAGAGAAAGCTCACACAGCCAGCGGTGCCCATGTTGCCGCCATATTTGTCGAACAGATGGCGAACATCGCCCGCTGTCCGATTACGATTGTCAGATAGTGTGCGGACCAGAACCGCCACGCCGCCAGGGCCGTAGCCTTCGTAGGTCATTTCCTCGAAGGTCTCCGTTTCGCCGGCTCCGGCAGCTTTTTTGATGCTGCGCTGAATGTTGTCATTGGGCATGTTGTTGGCCTTGGCTTTGGCAATCACATCTTTGAGGCGCGAATTGGCATCCGGGTCAGACCCGCCGTTTTTAACGGCAACCGCCAGTTCACGGCCGATCTTGGTGAAGATGGCCCCACGCTGGGCGTCAGCTTCGCCCTTTTTGCGTTTGATATTGTTCCATTTTGAATGACCAGACATACTTGTTATTCCTCCACATTGCTGTTTTATATGTCAGTTTGCTGCCGTGGCGGCAACTGGTGGATCGGGTAACGGCAACGGGCGGTAAATCCGTCCGGCGGGCTCAGCTTGCGCGCTGCCATTGGTGGCATCCGCGCAGATTTGTTCAAACAATTGCACCGCGGCCAGCGGGACGGCTACTTCCAATGCGGCGTCGGCTTCATATCGACAGCCCATCTCTTCGAGCCCCGCCTTGACAATCAGTCGCCGCAGTCGATCTATTTCCGAATAGCCAACGACGATCCGGTAATGCTGGCACAAGTGCATCTCGACAGGCCTGGCCGCTTCCATCGCCATCGCGGCTGACCTGCTGTAGGCTCTTGCCAGGCCTCCGGTTCCCAATTGTGTGCCGCCGAAGTAGCGGGTCACCACGATGCCGGCCTGGTCAATGTCGCTTCTGCGCAAAACTTCCAAAACCGGAATCCCCGCTGTTCCCTGCGGCTCACCATCATCTGAGTACCGCTGCAGATTGGTCTCGCCGCCGATGATCCAGGCATAGACATGATGAGTGGCATCCGGATAAGCTTGTCGGATGCCACTGACAAATGCATTCGCTTCAGCCTCATTGGTCAGCGGCTGGCAAATGGCGATGAACCGCGATTTCTTTTCTTCCAGCTCGATTTGAGCCAGTTGGCTCACTGTCTTGTATCGTTCTCGCATGAATACTCTTCAGACCAATTCTTTGAATTTTTGATAAGACAGCATCAATAATGATTTGTCTTGACTGTATGTCACTTTTTCCAGCGCGTCATCGACCGGGAAAAACCCACCATCTTGAAAATCCTGTGCTTTGTTGGGTGTTACAATTTCCTGTTCCGTCGTCATGATATACCAGACAATCTTGTTGCAAACCGGTCGTTGTCGGGAAATCGAATAAAACTCGTAATTTGTCCGGCCGGCGGAGGAGATGATTCTGGCTTTGATGCCCGCTTCGATCTGAACCCGTTTGAGCGCAACATCTTCAGGTGTGTCGTCTGCTCGAATGACACCTTTGGGGAATACCCATTCCCTTTTTTCATTTTGCAGGAGCAGAACGTTGTCACCAAAAAACACAATTCCGCCGGAGCAATTGCGGATCAGCATGCCAATCCCCCCTCCCGATGAGCTTGTTGATCATTAATCATTGATCATATTTTATCATGTTTGCAAATATAATGCTCGCTTATGTAAACATATGCTATATTGTTAATTAATGACACTTCAAATTTATCGACTGGGAGGTTTTATGAGAAATCGAAATATCCTGGCCTTCGTTTTTGCCCTGCTGTTGATACCGGCGTTGCTCCTGGGGGCCTGCCAGGCAGCGCCGACCACAACGGAAACCCCTATCGTCACGACCGCTGCGCCCACACCGTCCCCCACGCCTTCTCCCACGCCGACACCTGTGCCGCCGCCGCCATCGCTGCTGGCTGTCGATCCGCTGGCTGAAGCATTCTTTGGTCCGTTACCAGTATCTACGGTCTCCTATATGCCTTTGGTGCACAATCAGATCAAGGCCATCTACATCGGCGGTGGGGGTAATCTCGTCAATAATTTGGCAACGGCTCGCAAAACTGAGGTCAATGCCGTGGTGATCGATCTCAAGGAGAAGGATGGCATTTTCTTTAATTGCACGGTTCCGTTGGCGCTCGAGATCGGTGCGGTCAAGGCGGAGCCTTTTGATTTGGCTGCCATCACCGCGCAGTGCCACGCTGAAAACGTCAAAGTCATCGGCCGGATTGTTTGCTTCAAGGACGATGTCCTGACAGTAGCCAAACCCGCCCTCAGCATCTGTGACGCCGCCGGTACCCCGCTGAAATTTCCCGACGAAGGCGGCGGATCATTCGCCAGCCCTTACAACAAGGACGTCTGGCAATACCTCATCGATATCGCTGAGAATGCCATCGAAATGGGCGTTGACGAGATTCAATTTGATTATGTCCGTTTCCCGACCGGTTCGATCAAAGGCAGGGCTGTCCCTTATTTTGGCGCTGATGGCACGGTCCCGGAGAAGGTTTCCGCCATCAATCGCTTCCTGCAGACAGCCACGATCAAGATTTCATATGAGCACGGCATCCCAATCGGCGCAGACGTTTTTGGTATTATTTTGACCAGCAAATCCGACGGCAAATACCTCGGCCAGGACTGGTCAACTGTCGGCCTGACCGGCCTTGATTCGGTCAGTCCGATGATCTACCCTTCGCATTACGCCAACGGTTCAACCACCCATTACACGGGTAACGGCAAGGGCACCTATCTCAATGGCGTGCTCTATGACAAGCCCGATCTCGAGCCCTATAAAGTCATGTACAACGTCCTGTTGAGCGGCAAGGATCTCACCCAGCAACCTGGTTTTGCAGCCAATCGCCCCTATCTCCAGGCTTTCACCGCAAGCTACTTACCGGAAGGCTACTATCAGAACTATGGCGCCGCGGAGATCAAAGCGCAAATCAAAGCGATCACCGACGCAGGGTTTAGCGAATGGATATGCTGGAATCCCGGGGCGGCTTACAGCAACTCAGCTTTTGCCGCCGAGAACTGAACGACCATCCATCCATTTGCGCAGGACCTCGGGGATCTGGATGGACCCGTCAGCCTGCTGATACTGTTCGAGAATGGCCGGAAAGATGCGGCTGGTGGCCAGTCCTGAGGCGTTCAGGGTGTGCACGAACTCCATTTTGCCGGTTGACCGGCGGCGGAAGCGCATGTTGCCGCGACGAGCCTGGTAGTCGCCGGCATTGGATGCCGAACTGACCTCCTTGTAATCGTTCATGCTGGGGATCCAGATCTCGATATCATAGGTTTTGATCATTGAAGCGCTGCAGTCGCCGGCCGCCAGTTTGCTGACGCGGAAATGCAGTCCCAATTTTTCGACCAACGCGGCCGCCTTACCGACCAGTTCCTCAAGCGCAGCCGACGAATTTTCCGGCAGGGTGTATTGGAACATTTCGATTTTGTTGAACTGATGACCGCGGATCATGCCGCGTTCCTCAGCTCGGTAGCTGCCGGCTTCTTTTCTGTAACACGGTGTGTAGGCAAAATATTTGAAGGGCAGGGTTTCCTCCTCGATAATCTCGTCGCGGTGCATATTGACCAGCGCCGTTTCGGCGGTCGGCAAAATGAAATGCGAAAATCCTTCACCCTCGTCATCGCGGCGCAACTGATAGACATCGTCTTTGAATTTCGGAAACTGGCCGGCGGCGTAGCCGCTCTGATAGGTCAAAATGTGCGGCGGCAAGATCATTTCGTAGCCATCACGCAGGTGCTCTTCCATAAAGAAGTTCAAAAGCGCCCATTCGAGGCGCGCGCCGTCGCCGCGGTAGACCCAAAAGCCGCTGCCGCCCAGTTTGGCGCCGCGGACGTAGTCGATGAGGCCGAGTCGCTCGGCCAAGTCAACATGGTGCTGGGGGGCAAAGTCGAAGGTCGGCTTCGCCCCGACGCTTTTGATTACCTGGTTGTTTTCTTTGCCGCCTGCGACAACATCGTCAGCCGGCAGATTGGGCAGGGCTTCGAGAAATTCCTGTTGCAGTCCTTCCAAGGCATTGCGTTCATCATCGCCGGCCTTGATGGCCTCGCCGATTTCTTTCATGCGAGTCATCACCGCAGCCACGTCCTGGCCTTCTTTTTTGAGACGCGGAATGTCTGCCGATGTTTTGTTTTTGTCAGCCTTGAGCTGTTCGGTCTTGTGGATCAGTTCGCGCCGCTTTTCGTCACGCGCGAGAAATTCGGCAAAATCTACCTTAAAGCCCTTGCGGCCAAGTTTCTCCTGGACGAGCGCGGGATTTTCGCGAATCATGTTGATGTCTAGCATGGGTTACCTCCTGGCCAGCGCAGCAGCGACTGGTTTTGTTCTTTAAATCTAAAACGAAAGCAGCTGATTGTCAATGTCAGCATATTTTTGTTTTTAAGGGTTCAGGCCTTGAAGTTCTCGCGGCACGAAAAGGCCGTCTTGTCGGATCAGTTCGCCGTCAAACCAGATTTCGCCGCCGCCGTAGTCGGAACGCTGAATCTGGATCAGGTCCCAGTGGATCAGCGACTTGTTGCCGTTGTCAGCCTTGGCGTAGGCGTTGCCCGGCGTCAGGTGAATCGAGCCGGTGATCTTTTCGTCAAAGAGCGTGCTGCCGGTGGGTTTGCGGATCATCGGATTGACGCCGAAGGAGAACTCGCCGATGTAGCGCGCGCCTTCGTCGGTGTCGAAGATGCGCGTCAGTTCAGCCGCGTCGCCGCGGCCGCACGTCGCTTCGCGGATGCGGCCATTTTCGAAGGTCAGGCTGATCTGCTCATAGGTCTTGCCCCACATCGTCGACGGTACATTGTAGGTGATGCGGCCATTGGCCGACTCACGCAGCGGCGCGGTGTAAACCTCGCCGTCGGGGACGTTGCGGCGGCCGCAGCAGCAGATGGCCGGCATGCCGCGGATCGAAAAATTCAGGTCGGTGCCGGGTGCCACGATGTGCACCTGATCGGCTGTCTCCATGCGCTGGGCCAGGCTCTTTTCGGCGGCCAGCAATCGTTCATAATCAACCAGGCTGACGTCCAGGACAAAGTCCAGATAGGCATCACTTGAAAGGCTGGCCTTTTGGGCTTGAGCCGGAGTCGGCCAGTAGAAGAGCACCCATCGGCGTTCATCGATGATCAGTCGTTGGAGCGGTTCGCCGGCTTTGGCAGCCATTTGAATTTTAGCGCGGGGCACTTGGCTGTTTTCCTGGTCGTTCTCCGGCCCGCGGATGGTCAGGTTGGCCGCGATATCCTGCCAGCGAGCCATTTCCCAGCCAGCGTTCAGCGCCAGAAAACGCTCGGATGCCACGTCGTCCGGTGACAGCAGCTCCGTGGCCATGCGGCCGATTTCGTCGTCCTGCCAACGCAGGATCGGGAAGACGCCTATCCTTGCCGCTTCGCGATAAATGGCCGTAACCAGCGGTTTGGCCGCAAACGGCGCGTTGATCTGAAAAATGTCTCCTGGCGCCAAGGCCAGTGAATGGCGCAGCAGAACGCCGGCTAATCGGTCAATTCTTGGATCGCTCAGCATCTATTTTGCCTCCACTTCTGTTTTGGGTCGCAGGGCCATGACCCATTGACCAGCATCTTTGAAGCCCAGCCGGCGGTAGATACGTCCGGCGTCCGGGTTGTCATAGAAAAGGCAGAGATATTGCATCCGCTCGGCGAGCAGTGTGCGCGCCAATTCACTGACCAACTGGCTGGCCAGCCCGCGACCGCGCCAGGCTGGGTCAGTTGCCACTGAAACAACCATGGCCGACAATGAATTCTCAGCCGATGTTCCGGCCACAGCGATGATTCGGCCCTGGTTTTCGAAACAAAAATAGTGCCCTTTTTCATCTTGAATGTCCGTCGTCATTTGCGTCAGCCTGGCCTCGCGGGTCATGGTGGACGTGAATTCCTGGATGGTATCGACAAAATCGATGATGGCCGGCACGTCACTGACGACTGCCGCCTTTAGCCGGCAATCTCGGGGCGCTGGCCTGTTGTCATCGGCAGTCAGCTCGCCGCGGCCTAACTTCATGAGATAAGTGTTGCGAAACTCGAGATTTTTGAGGTGCGGCAGCAGTTTGTCGAGAATGCTTTTCTTACCGGACAGGACTTTTAGGTTCGGGGTCTGAAGCTCGGTCAGGATCGGCTCGATTTCAAAGACTTCACTTTGACTGTAAACAAGATAGCTTTGATGGTAGCGCAGAAGAACACTGTCAATTTGATCGTTTTTTTCGTAGATCAGCACATCTTGAAAATCTGTTGAAACCCCGTGATTCTCGATATCGCCGATGATAAACAGATTGTATTCCGGCTCTGTTTTGAGATAGGCCATCACTCGGGATCGTTCGGAATCACCCAGCCGTCGCATGCGATGGGTCAGCAGCCAGGATTGCGCTGCCGCCACAGCGTCGCGCGCCCGAAACAGCCGCAGGTCAGCCTGGTGCAGCCGGCTTTGACGAACCAGTCCGGCCGCTGCCAATTCACGGCCTGGCGCGAAAAAGTCGTCAGAATTGACATTGAGTTCTTTGTATTCGGTCCAGACACGCTGACCGTCCCGAAGAACAGCCGAAGCCTGTTTGTAAAAGGTGCGGGCCTCACCGCGGAATTCGGCCAGATGCATAACCGTGCAGTTGTCAAAATCAACCCCCAAGAGCAGGACATGCGCATCCTCACGCTCGAGAGCGCCGCAGGGCGAGTGCTCGCCCAGGCCGCCTTCGAGGTCGTGGCGCGCGAGGATCTGCTCGGCAGCAGGTCCGCACGCGATAAACGAATAGGTTGGGTGATTGCTGCGTTGAACACCCGGATAGGCGCGAAAACACTCGACCACGGCGCCCATGCCTCTGGATGGGCTGCGCGCCGGGTCAAAAACCGGTGTTTCACGGCGAATGGCATCCCACCATTCAGCGGGAACTGGCGGCCGGCTCCAATACCGCGGGTCGCTGTTGTCCCCTGTGTGCGTCGGCATAACCAGCGTTCCCTCTGGCCCGATGGCGGCCAACAGCGCGTCGACCACGCTCCTGGCACCACCGGGGATCCAACCCAGGCTTTTCATCGAAGTATGGACGATAAGGATCATTCCGGTCGTGATGCCAATGGCTTGGAAGGCCGTTTCCAGATCCTGCCGGGTACACATTGCCTCGGGTGTTTTCATCATGAGCCTCCTACCTGGCGCAGCGCCTGATCATTCTTGATAATAAATGACGATTTGAAAAAATCGATAAGGCCTTCGTCTTTCATGCGCCCCAGCTCGCGCGACATCGACGGCCGTGAGACACTCAGAAAATCAGCCATCTGGTCACGGTTCATGGGCAGCAAAAATGTTTGGCTCCCACTTAGCCGCGCTTGCTCGAGCAGGTAAGCGGCGAGCTTCTCGCGCATCCCCCGTAACTGGAGAAACCCGAGGCGATTGTTCATCAGCATGGCTTTGCCGGCGATAACGTTCAGCATATTGCGAATCAGCTGCTGGTGAAAATCGCAGCTGTTCCCGCAAGGTCTGCTGATCTTGGCGATGGGCAGCATCAGGACGCTGCCGTCGGTGCCGGCGATTACTGTATTTGGCCACAGAGTACGGCCGGCAAACGCGGCAACCTCGCCAAACAGCTCGCCCGGACCGAAGATGCCGACGATCAGTCGATTGCCATTCGTCTCTTCTTTGATCACCTGAATTTCCCCTTCGAGAACGATGCCAAACGACAATTGCTGTCCGCCCGTTACGAAGAGAATTTCACCCTTCGCAAAGCCAAGCAGGACTGGGCTGAAACAGGGTAAGAGACTGTCAATACCAAACGCATCCAAACCAAAGAAGAGCGGGCACATTTCGAGAACTGCCAAGTGTTTTTGAATCATTGGCTCCTCCGTTTGGTAGCCTTGGCTACGGATTCACTCTGAATATTATAGTACAATAAGCTTACGAAACCAATAGCCGCACTGCGGTTAAACCAGGAGGATCTGAAAATGAAACGCGATATCATTCATGTCGATGAAGACAAGTGCAATGGCTGTGGCCTCTGCATCACCGGCTGCCACGAAGGCGCGCTGGCGCTGGTCAACGGCAAAGCCAGACTGATTTCCGAAACCTATTGCGATGGGCTGGGCGCCTGTCTGCCAGCCTGCCCGACCGGCGCCATTACCATCATCCAGCGCGAGGCTGATGAATTTACTGCGCCGGCGCCCGGCTCCAAGGCCGATCTGGAAGAAAAGGCCAACGCGAGCGTTGAACCGCTGGCTTGCGGCTGCCCTGGGTCACATTCCAAGACCATTCAGCGCCAGGAAACGGCGGTAGCGCCAACAACAGCCAGCGCTCCCGCATCAACCGTTTCGCGTCTCAGCCAATGGCCGGTGCAGATCAAGCTGATGCCGGTCCAGGCCCCTTATCTGGACGGAGCGCGCCTGTTGATCGCCGCCGATTGCGCCGCCTATGCACGAGCCAACTTCCACGAGGAATTTATCAAAGGCCGCATTACTTTGATTGGCTGCCCAAAACTGGATGCCGTCGATTACGCTGACAAGCTGACCGAAATCTTCCGTCTCAACGCGATCAAGAGTATAATGGTGGTCAGAATGGAAGTGCCTTGCTGCGGCGGGCTTGAGCAGGCCGCGCGACACGCGCTGGCCAATTGCGGTAAAATGATTCCGTGGCAGGTGGTCACGATCGGTACCGACGGCAGCATTCTTCCTGACTGAATCAAGCATCCGGGGGGCAGCACATGGAACAGCAATCACCCTACGACCTGATCGTTGTCGGTAAAGGACCGGCTGGTATTTCAGCGGCCATCTACGCAGTACGCGCCGGCCTTCGCGTTCTCCTGATCGGCCGCGACAAGGGCTCACTGGAAAAGGCCGAAAAGATCGAGAATTATTTTGGTTTTGCCGAGCCAATCAGCGGCGAAGACCTGCTGGTAAATGGCCTGGCCCAGGCCAGCCGCTTGGGCGTCGAACTGCTCGAAGCCGAAGTCACTGGCATCGTCTGGATGGAGACTTTTGCGGTCTCCACCACCCAAGGGGACTATACATCACTTAGCCTGGTTCTGGCCACTGGGCTGCCGCGCCGCAAGGCTTCGGTACCCGGTCTCCAGGATTTCGAAGGTCGCGGTGTCAGCTACTGTGCCACTTGCGACGGCTTCTTCTACCGCGGCAAGCAAGTAGCCGTCATCGGCAACGGTGAATACGCATTTAAAGAAGCCTCCGAGCTCAAGCCCTTCGCCGCAGGCATCACCCTGATCACCAACGGGCGACCCTTCGAAGGCACCGCCAGCGACCCGACGATCAAGATCGACCTGCGCAAAATTGTCAGAGCCGAAGGCGATGACGATAAAATCCGTCGCCTCGTTCTGGAAGATGGCACCCTGGAAATCGACGGTGTCTTTGTCGCCGAAGGCACAGCTTCTGCGCTGGATCTGGCGACCAAACTTGGTCTGGAAAACGACGGCAAGGTCATTACGGTTGACGATCATCAGGCAACCAACCTACCCGGTCTGTTCGCCGCTGGCGACTGTACGGGCGGTCATCTGCAGGTCGCCATCTCAGTCGGTGCCGGCGCCAAGGCTGGCTTGTCAGCTATCGAATACATCCGCAGCCTCAAGGGCAGCAAGGGGCCAACTGTTCAGTGGGGATGAGTCAAAATCGGCTCTCGCCGATTTTGAACGAAAAGCGAAACAACGAATAACGAACAGTTGTTACCTGTTACCTGTTAGCTGTTACCTGTTACCTGTTCGTTGTTACCTGTTACCTGTTACCTGTTAGCTGTTAGCTGTTACCTGTTCGTTGTTACCTGTTAGCTGTTCGTTGAAAAGCCGTTAAAATCCTGCTAGAGCAGGTTTTTAACGGCTTTTCAAGACCCGCAGCGAGTTCAGCACGGCTAAGAGCGCCACACCAACATCAGCGAAGACCGCCTGCCAGATACCGGCCGCGCCGACCACGGCCAACAGCATGACCAGCGCTTTTAGTCCCAGCGCCAGCGCGACATTTTGCCGGATGATTCGGCTGGTTCGCCGCGCCAGCAAGATAGCATCAATCACCTTGTTCAGATCGTCAGCCAACACCACGATGTCGGCGCTCTCGATGGCCGCGTCACTGCCGGCTCCCATCGCGATACCGACATCGGCGCGGGTCAGGACCGGCGCGTCGTTAATGCCGTCGCCGATGTAGATCGTACTGCCCTTCTTGCTCACCCCGCTCATGATCGACTCGAGTGTCGCCACCTTGTGGTCAGGCAGCATTTCGGCGTAAAACTCTTCGATCCCGGTTTCACGGCCAATCAGTTGGACAGCTTCCAGGCGGTCGCCGCTGAGCAGCGCAATGCGGCGCACACCGATCTGCCGCAAGTGGCGTATGACACTGGCGGCCTCCAGCTTGAGCTGATCGTTCAGCCAGATTTCGCCGGCTAACTGCCCATCAACGCTGATATAAAGGATCGTTCCTTTACCGGTTGCTTCGATTGATTGCGTGTGAGCCACCAGCGAGATGTTGAATTTATTCATCAAGCGCTCGTTACCCAGCAGGATTTGCTGCCCGTCCGCCTTGAGTATTACGCCGTGACCTGCAAGATCCACATAATCTTCAACGCTGGACTGATCCGGAAAATCACGTCCGCTGTCCTGCCAGGCGCGAACGACTGATTCGGCAATCGGATGCGTCGAATAACTTTCAGCCAGCGCTGCTAACCGTAAAATCTCATTTTGCTTGTACCCGTTGGCCGGCCAAATTTCAGTCACTGAAAACCGGCCTTCGGTCAGGGTTCCTGTTTTGTCGAGGACAACGGTCTCGACCTTCGCCAATTTTTCCAAATAGGTACCGCCCTTGACCAGGATGCCCCGGCTGGAGGCAGCACCGAGTCCGGCAAAGTATCCGAGTGGCACCGAAAGCACAAGGGCGCAGGGGCAGGAGATCACCAGCAAAATCAAAGCGCGCGCGATCCATTCGGCCAGCGGTTGGCCAAATACAATTGGTGGCACGACGGCCAGCAAAATCGCCAGTCCCACCATAATCGGCGTGTAAACAGCGGCAAAGCGTGTGATGAATTGTTCGGCTGACGCCTTGCGTCCGGAAGCCTCTTCGACCATGGCAAGGATGCGGCTGACCGCCGATTCGCCAAAGGAGCGCGTCACTTCAAGGGTCAGCAAGCCGCTGCCGTTGATGCACCCCGCTAGGGCTTCGTCGCCGACGCCAACTGTGCGCGGCAGGCTCTCGCCGGTCAGGACAGCGGTGTCCAGCGCGGACTCGCCTTCGATGATTCGGCTGTCCAAGGGAATTCGCTCGCCTGGACGAACCAGTAGGTGATCGCCGGGATTGACCGAACGCGGGTCAACGGCGGAAACGCCTTCTGCTGATATCAGCATGGCTTGTTCGGGTCGGATGTCCATCAGCGCCTTGATCGAGCGGCGGGAATGATCGACTGCCATTTGCTGGCAGATATCGCCGATTTGATAAAAGAGCATGACCGCGGCAGCCTCTGGGTATTCACCAATGGCCAATGCACCGAGCGTTGCTGCGGCCATGAGAAAGTGTTCGTCGAACACCCGTTTTTGCCCCAAATTTTTGACGGCAGCCCACAGGACGTCATAGCCAAAAATAATCCAAGCCGCAATAAAGAAGGGCAGGCGGATAACCGGATCCGTCAGGATCAAGCCTGCAATAAATAACGGCAGTCCGACAAAGATGCGGATCAGACGCACCCAGGGAATCGAGCTTCGCCATCTCGGTTTGATGGGCTGACCGACCAAAATGCAGGCGTCTTTTTCTATTTCGTGCACAACCTCGTCGATCCTGGCCAGCAATTCCTGTTGCTCTACGTTCCCATTCATGATCAAACGCAGCGTGCCGGCGCCAAAATCGATGTTGGCGTTTTTGACCCCCGCCAGCAGGCGAATCGCAGATTCCATTTTAGCCGCACAATTTGCACAGCTGAGGTTGTGGATCGTCAGGCGCAGGGTTTGTTCCTGATTGTAATCACTCATCAGTCATTCTCCTCGCGAACGTGTAGCAGCGCGATTTCAACGATTTGCTGAACATGGCTGTCCTTAAGGCTGTAGAAGGCATTTTTCCCTTCGCGCCGACAGCGAACCAAGCGACTTTGGCGCAGAATCCGCAACTGGTGCGAGACCGCGGATTGACTCATCCCGACCAGTTCGGTCAGGTCGCAAACGCATAGCTCAACCTTCAGCAGGGCTGATATCAGGCGCATGCGGGTCGGATCAGCAAGCACCTTGAGCAGTTCGCTGATATCCAACAGATCCCGTTCCGGCGGTATCGCACGGCGAGCCTGGTTGATTGACTCCGGGTGTAGGATAGCCAATTCGCAGAATTCATCGATCATACAGCACCTCCATCGTCTTGCACTACGCATGAGCATTTGTTCATATGTTAAATCAAATGATTACCCTTGTCAATATCAATCGACCCTTTCACAAATATGCAATTAATTCTCAATTTATGCTATATTGGTTTATACTATTGAGGTAAGCACTTCGTGTCAGGGGGTACATACTCGTGTTCAAAGCTTCACTTTTTTTTGGCGGGACCCACCCAGAAGAGAACAAAAGGACTCAATCCTGCCAGACTGTCAATTTAGATGGTTTTAAAACCATCCGCATACCCATGGTCATGCACAATGGCCCGCCCAGCGTATGTCTGGTCAAGCCTGGTGACACGGTCGAAATCGGCCAACTCATCGGCCGCGCTGATTCGCCCATGGCCGTGCCGATTCACGCATCCGTTTCCGGCAAGGTCACCGCTGTCGGTGACGAGGTCGGCAGCAACGGCCAGTTGGTGACCGTTGTAACCATTGCCAGCGATGGCCAGAACCTGGTCCACGCCAGTGTCGGTCAACAGGCCGTCAGCAGTCGGCCTGATTTTGTTCAGGCGATGCGCGACGCCGGTCTGGTCGGTCTGGGCGGCGCGGGCTTCCCAACCTACCTCAAGCTACAGCCGCCAGCCGGCAAAGAGCCTGATACGCTGGTCATCAATGGTGCTGAATGTGAGCCGTATGTCACATCGGACTGCCGGCTTTGTATCGAGCACCCCGCGGAGATTATCGAGGGCATCCGTCAGGTTCTGTATTTTATGAATATCCCGCGCGCGATAATCGGTATTGAAAACAACAAACCCGAAGCGCTCAAAGTCCTTTGTGATGCTTTGGTCGCCAGCAAGGTTGCGAACATCTCGCTGATTGCCCTGCCGACGCGTTATCCCCAAGGCGCGGAAAAAATGCTGATCTATTCATTGACCGGCCGCATCATCCCTTCGGGCGGACTGCCGCATGACGTCAATGTCATGGTTCTCAATGTCGGCACCGTCCGCTTTATTGAAAATTATCTTCGCATCGGGATGCCGTTGACTCGTCGAACCGTCACGCTCGATGGCAGCGCCGTGAACCACCCGGGCAATTACAATGTCCCCTTGGGTGTTACGATCTCCGACTTGGTCGAGGCGACCGGCGGCTTCAAAGCTGAAGCTGGCAAGGTGCTGATGGGCGGCCCGATGATGGGTATCGCCGTTGACCGTCTGGACGCATCGATCCTCAAAATCAACAATGCCATTTTGATCTTTGACAAAAACGACGCCGTCACCCCGGTTGAATCGGCCTGCATCCGTTGCGCCCGCTGCGTACAGGCCTGCCCGATGAAGCTGATGCCGACGGCATTGGATAACGCAGCCCGCGAAGTGGATGTCGAAGCACTACAGGCCGCGCACGTTGCCGACTGCATCGAGTGCGGCTGCTGCAGCTTTGTCTGCCCCGCCAAACGTTATTTGGTCCAGAGTATTCGCAACGGCAAAGCCAGCGTGCGCGCCGCCAAAGCAAAGGAGGCCGTCCGCTCATGAGTCTGCAAGTTTCGTCCTCGCCCCACGTTCGGGACAACATCACAACCACCCGCCTGATGCTCGATGTCATCATTGCCCTGATCCCGGCATTTATCGCGTCCTTTTTCTTGTTTGGCATCCAGGCCGTCATCATTACCCTGCTGGCCGTCGGCTCGGCGGTGTTCTTTGAATATCTCAGCCGTCTGGTCATGAAACGCCAGCAAACAATTGGTGACCTCAGCGCCATCGTCACCGGCATGCTGCTGGCCTTCAACCTGCCGCCGACAGCCCCGCTCTGGCTGCCGGTCATCGGTTCGTTGGTCGCCATTGTCGTTGTCAAGCAAATGTTTGGCGGCATCGGCCAAAACTTCGTCAACCCGGCGCTGGCCTCGCGCATCATCCTGGCCCTGTCTTTCCCGGTGGCCATGACAGCTTTCGCCGTCCAGTCCGGCAACGGCAACCCGCTCAATGTTGACCTGGTCGCTTCAGCGACACCCCTGCACGCCATCTACACGGGTGCGCAATTCACCCATTTAGAGTTGTTTCTGGGCCTCAACAAGGCCGGCTGCCTGGGTGAGGTTTCGATCCTGGCGCTGCTGCTTGGCGCGGCTTATCTGGTTGTCCGGCGCGTCATCGCCCTCTGGATTCCGTTGACCTACATCGGCACCGTGGCCATCATGATCACGGTGGCCGGCCAGGATCCGCTGTTCCACGTCCTGTCGGGCGGTCTGGTTCTTGGTGCCTTCTTCATGGCGACCGATTATGTCACCTCACCGCTGACCGTCAAAGGTAAAATTATCTTCGGCATTTGCTGCGGCTTGCTGACCGGCACCATCCGTTTGTTTGGCGGTATGACGGAGGGCGTATCCTACTCGATCATCCTGATGAACATCATGGTGCCGCACCTGGAACGCTGGACGCGGCCGGTTCAATTCGGAGGAGGGCTGAAACGTGAAAAAAGATAGTTTGATCCTCCCCGCCATCATCCTCTGTGTCATCTGCCTGGTCACCACCGGTTTGGTCGCGTTGACCTACACCCTGACGGCCGACGCCCGAAAGATGCAGGTGGATATCACCGAAAAGGCTAATCTCGTCTTGCTTTGCCCGGAAGCCGCCTCCTTCGAGAAAAGCGAATTGTCGCTTGCTGAGCAGGAGGCGACGGGTATCACCAAAGCCTACATCGCCCTGGATGCCAACAAAAAGCCTGTCGCCTGGCTGTTGACTGCCCAAGCGCGCGGCTATGGTGGCGCTGTCCCGGTCCTGGTCGTCATCACAGCCGATGGCAAAATTGACGGTCTCAAAATCCTTGCCAACAACGAAACCCCCGGACTGGGTATGAAGGTCGCCGAACCGGCCTTTTACACGCAGTTCGTCGGTCAAAGCATCGACAAACAATTTGCGGTCAAAACTGCGACCGAGGCTCAGCATAGGATTGATGCCGTCACCGGCGCCACCGTTTCTTCGAAGGCCGTTGCCAAAGCTATTAACCTCGCGGTGGCGTACTATCAGCAAAAATATGCGGAGGTGAAGTGATATGGCACATAAACGGCCTTCGCTGATCAAAGAATTTACCAAAGGCATTGTCATCGAAAACCCTGTGCTGCGCCTGATTCTCGGCACCTGCCCGACTCTGGCCATCTCGACCAGCGTTGTCAACGGCATCGGCATGGGCCTGGCCGCCACCTTCGTGCTGGTCGGCTCCAACCTCGCCATCTCGGCGCTGCGCAAGTTCATCCCGGACAAGGTCCGCATACCGGCCTTCATCACCATCATTGCCGGCTTCGTGACCCTGGTCCAACTGCTAATCCAGGCCTTCCTGCCCACGCTGGATGCCGCGCTGGGCATCTACCTGCCACTGATCACGGTCAACTGCATCATCCTGGCCCGCGCCGAAATGTACGCCTGCAAAAATCCCGTCCTGCCCTCGATTATCGACGGATTGGGCATGGGCGTCGGCTTTACCGCGGCGCTCGTTGTGATGGCCGCCATTCGCGAAGTCCTCGGCAATGGGTCTTTCATGAACATTCCCCTGCCTATGCTGACCTCCGGCGGTGCCATCGAGCCAATGCTGGTTCTGATCCTGCCACCGGGCGGCTTCTTCGTTTTCGGCATTCTGGTTGGCGTGGCGCAAAAACTGTCGACAAAATTCGGCCTGAAAAACACAACGGAACCCATTCTCTGTGCTGGGGCCATTGATGACCAGTCGGCCTGCTCCCTGTGCGGCGGCTGCAGCTTAGGCGACGGTCCGGGCGGCGAATCGCCGGCGGAGCGGCTGGAGCGACAAGCCCTCGAGCGTGCTGAAGCAGCCGAATCCGAGCAAGATGGAGGATTGAACAAATGAAGGAAATGCTGATCATTCTGTTTAGCGCCATCCTGGTCAACAACTTTGTCCTCTCCCAGTTTTTGGGCATTTGTCCCTTCCTGGGCGTATCGAAGAACCTCAAGACCGCGATGGGCATGAGCACTGCCGTCATCTTTACCCTGGTCCTGGCTTCAGCCCTGACCTGGCCGATCTACAAATACTTGCTCGAACCCATGGATTTGGTCTATCTCAATACCATCATCTTTATCCTGGTCATTGCCGCCCTGGTGCAGATCATCGAAACCTTTCTGAAAAAATCCATCCCCGCACTTTACAAATCGCTGGGCATCTACCTGCCATTGATCACCACCAACTGCGCCGTGCTGGGTGTCACCATCCTTAACATCGACCCGGTCAAAGACTATTCCTTCCTCGAAGTGCTGGTCAATGCCCTGGGAGCCGGCCTCGGCTTTATGCTGGCGCTTTTCCTTTTCGCCGGCGTACGCAGCAGAATCGACAAGGCTGATATTCCGAAATTCCTCAAAGGCCTACCCATTACCCTGGTCGCAGCATCCCTGGTCTCGATTTCATTCTTTGGCTTCAAAGGCCTGATCGAGCGCATTTTCGGAGTATAGTCGGCATCTGCCAGCAAGGAGATTATCATGTTGTCATCCGTTCTGATTCCAACAGCTATAGCCGCCGGAATCGCGTTGGTCCTCGGCGCCGTAATCATGATCACGGCCAAGGTCTTTGCGATTCCGGTTAATGAAAAACTTGAAAAGATCAAATCCATACTCCCCGGCGTAAACTGCGGTACCTGCGGTTACAGCGGCTGTGAAGGCTACGCGACCGCGCTGAGCGAAGGCGAGCCCAACGCCGGTAAATGCCCGGTCGGCGGCGTCGGCACGGCCAATGAACTGGCCGTATTGCTGGGTCTGGACGAGCCGGATTTCGTGCCCAAGGTCGCCCAGGTGCTGTGTCAGGGTACAACCGCCAACACGCAAAAGCGCTATGAATATTCCGGTACCCCCGGGTGTGTCGCAGCCAGCGGTTTGTTCTCCGGCCCCAACTCCTGCTCGTTTGGCTGCCTCGGCTACGGTGACTGCATGACGGTATGTCAGTTCAGTGCCATCAACATTATCGACGGCATCGCGGTCATCGACAGCGCGCGCTGCACAGCCTGCGGCCTGTGTGTCGACATCTGCCCGAAGAAAATCATTCGAATCATTCCCAAGCACCGCAACGCCTATACCGTCCGCTGCATCAACAAGTGGCCGGGCGCCCAGACCCGCAAGAACTGCAAAGTCGGCTGCATTGGCTGCCTGCGCTGCTTCAAGGTCTGCGAATCTGACGCCATTACCATGGATGGGCCTCTGGCGGTTATTGACCCGGTCAAATGCACCAACTGTGGCAAATGCCTGCCGGTTTGCCCGACGTCAGCCATTCAGAATGGGTTGACTGGCCTTTGAATTCATGCCATTTAATGACCCCATAAAATGACGGGCAGCCGTCCGTTAGTTTTTGATCGTAATCAGGCAGGTCGCCGTTTTGCCGCCATCGACCGTCGTGACCGTGATGACCGCAGTTTTGCCGACGGCTGCATTTTTGGTTGTCACCAGGCCGGTGCTGCTGACTGTCGCGACGCTGGTATCGCTGCTGCTCCAGGTAACCGTTTTATCCGACGCATCGCTGGGCAAGATCGTTGCTGTGAGTTGGAGCGTTCGATTGGCCTTTACTCGTTCGGACGTTGTATTTAGCGAAACGCTCGTAACAGATACTTTGACCGTGACGACACAAGTTGCGGTGAAGTTGCCGTCTTCAGTTCTGACGGTAATGGTCGCCGTCCCCTTGCTGACGCCAGTGACCACGCCGCCGCTGTTGACCGTCGCCACGCTGGTATTGCTGCTGGACCAGGTGACATTCTTGTTGCTGGCATTGGTCGGCAGAACGGTCGCGGTCAGGGGCGAGATGGTATTTTTGGCAAGCGTCATGGTTGTGCGATCCAAGGTGACGCCGGTCGCTGGCACACGGACCGTAACCGTGCAGGACGCTGTCAAACCGCCGTCAACGGTGGTCGCCGTAATCGTGGCTGTTCCGCTGCCGGTCGCGGTCACGAGGCCGCTGCTGCTGACCGTGGCTATTGCTGTGTCGCTGCTGCTCCAGGTTACCGTTTTGTTGGTGGCATTGGCCGGAGTTATGGTCGCAGTCAGTTGACTGGCGCCATGATTGTTCAGCATGATGCTGCTGGCGTTGAGCGAAATACCAGTGACTTTTTTCGGCACGACATTGATTGTCAACGTGACGGTTTTGCTCGAATCCAGATTGGCTGTGCCGTTGACTATGATCGTACCAACTGTACCGGTGTCAACACTGCTGACCGTCCAGGTGACCGCCGTGCGGCGCTGGCTGCCGTTGCTGAGATTGGCGATCGCCGTCGCAGGCAAGGTATACGGATCATCGACTTGAACGGTCACGTTGATGTTTTCCATGCTGACGATGCCGGCGACATTGATCTGCGCCGATGCCGTTTTGGTGGGATTGGCAACCGAAGTGGCAATGCTGGTCTTGCGGCCGATCGTTGAGGTGTCGATCGCGGCTGGCGACCAGGTCACGGCGATGTCCTGACTGGTGCCGTCGCTCATGTATCCTGTCAGGGTTGACGGCAGGTGATAGGGCTCACCGACAATGACGGTGTCGGTTATTTGCTGCATGGAGACAATCGTGACCGCATCGGAAACCGGTTGGTATTTGTTTTTCAGATAGTCTTTGATGTCTGCAATCTGGTCTGGCGTGAGGACCGCATCATAAACCAGTATTTCGGCTACATCGACCGTCGCATAATTGGTGGATCCATCGAAGCCGATTTGGATCAAATCGTTATTGGTCAAGTTGGTGCTCGCCGTGCGCGTCAGCGTCAGGGGTGTCTCCTGATCCATCTGCAAGGACAGCGCGCTGGTCGCCGTGAGGATATGCCAGTTACCGTTAAGAGCGCTGCTGGCGGGCAGGCTCAGGGTATTGGTGCTGCCTGACTTGATGGTCAGGCCAAGCTTGCCGGCCGCTGTCCAGCCGAATAGCCAGCCGTTTGTGCTGTTTGTTTTGGAGATGATTGTTTGAGGTGACACGGTGCTGGCGCTGCGCAGGGCAACAAAAACCGTCAAGTTGTTGATGTCCAGCGTGCCGTTGTCAGCGATCGTCAGACCCTGACCGCCGTTGAAGCGAACATAGTTGGCATAGGACGTATAGTTGGTGCCATCCAACGTTAATTTGCCGGTTTGTGCTTCGAGCAACTCGGGCTGCCTGGTTGTCGTGGTCTGCGCGGCGTTGTTGTTGTTGCCGGAAATGTCCTTCCACTGCGTGACGAAGTATTTGCTTGCCGACGTCCGAATGTTGGTATCTTCTCGCGACAGAAACGAGGCGTCCAAATGAAGTTTTAAGCCGGTGACGAAGGGCACGCCGGAGATGAAGAGCGGATTGCTGGGGACGGCAATGCCGATCTTGCCGGATTTCGAGGCCGGCGTAACCGTGCAAATCAGATGATGACCCGCTAAAGCGGTGTTGAGTACCGGCAGATTTTTGGTGTTGGCGCTTTTGAGCAGAACATAATCATCCGGAAACCGTGGGAAGCGGGTGCCGGTTTCGATCTCCAGCGGGTTGGCAATCATGGGTGAATAGAAGCCGTCCCGTGTCACATACCAACGGTAAATATTGGTCAGATTGACATTAGCGGGATCGTTCAGTGTGTAGGTTGTTTTGACCTGCAGCCCGGTGGTACTCTGATAGGCATAGTTGGCGGTCAGCGCTGTCGCACCGTTGTAAAAACCGATTTTGAGTGCCGAAATCGATGCCACGCCAAAAGAGGTTGTTTTCGAATCAGCGATAATGCTTTTGAGCGTAATTGCATTGTTTCCAACATGAACATCAACCACGTTGGGGTACCCCCAGACTTCCCGGGCGAAGGCGGTCCCCTCAAAGAATTTATAACTCGTCTTGGTGCGCTCAGAAAGATCGTTGTTGTTCTGAATGGCCTGTTTGACGTCCGAAATCTGAATCTCCATTTGCTGCTGCGCGGCAAACAAATCATCGGTCATGATGCGCGTCTGCACAATAGATTGATATTGATTGGTAAGTGCCGGGATCATCATCATGCTGATAATGCCCAACAGCGCGATGGAAAGAATCACCTCAATCAGCGAAAATCCATTTTTACTGCTTGCGCTTTTCATAGCGTTGGCCCCTGCAAATACCACAAGTCATTAAAGATATCTTTGCGAATGGCCGTAAAAACCTGATTCAAATCGTCCTGGCTACCGGCGGTAAATACAGCATCACTGGTTGCGCCGCATGCCGCTGCAATATTGTCGACGCTGGCAAGATCCGATGCCAAGGAGGAAAAGCCGATGACATAGACCTTGGCAAAAGGTTCGTTTTTGGCATCTTTCGCCTTGATCAGCGCGCCGATCGCATTGACGTAAGCGGTGCCTTTGGCATCAAGCGACGAGCCGTTACCGACAATTTGCCCCGTGCTGCTGAAGGGATCTGTTCGGTCCAGATAACCGGAATTGACATTGCCATCGTTGAAAAAATAATTGCGGTTGCTGTTGCTGATAACACTGCCAAAGGTCGTCACACCATCGACCAGGATGATGACGTAATTCTGTGCCTTGGCGCCAGTTGCATCCAGCCTGTTGTTTTTGAGATTCCAGTAGGCTCTTCTCAGTCCATCGCCGGTGTTCGTCCCGCCGTCCGCGGTCAAATTGGCGATCAGGCTTTTGAGGCTGGCGGTACTGTTGCTGGCATTGTAAAAGGAACTCGGATTGTTGGCCGTCGTTTCAAACGGCACAAGGTTGATATCGATGTTTTCTTCTTGCGCAAAAGCGTCAATCAACGTATTGGCTTCGGTTTTCAAGATCGACAACCGCGTTGGCACCCTGCCTTCTTGACCGCTCATGTTCCAGGCCATGCTGCCTGAGGTGTCTAGAACCATCGAAACATGGCCGACAACACTGCGGCCTCGCGGCTGTAGTTTGAAAGCGATGGCATAGGCGGGGTCTAACGCGGTCGACATGTCGATGACCTGCAGGGAATTTCGGGCTTCAACCTCCGACGTGATTGTCAGTTGGGCGCGCGGTTTGCCATTGCTGTCAACACTGCCGACAGGGATTGTATCAATTGTGAACTGCAGCAGGCTGTCTTCATACTCGGGGTTGATCTTTTTAAAGGAAAACTGGTAGGATACATCGGCGCTGCCCGTCATCAGGACTGTTCTGTTGTGCGAATTGGTCGCGGGGTTGTAGACATATCTGACAATCTCGTTACCGATGACGGCTGGCCTTCCGCCTTCGGACGGTTTGATAACGACGTTGTTAATACCGATGTAGTCCCATTCAGCGCAAAGATTATCTGCCCTGAAACTTGACTTGGGGATGGTAAAGACAGCAGTTGAATAACGAATGATTTTACTGGTCTCGGCCAACACCATGCGGGTTGAGAATTGCAGCGAGTATTCGTTCTGAATGACCTTGGTGGTATTGGTGACAAAAAGAATGATGGTGCCCGACAAGAGCCCGACGATACCGACCAGCAGCATGGCGACCACGAGTTCGATAATGGTTATGCCTGATTTACTGGTATGTGTCCTGTTCTTCAAATCGTCACCTGCTCTCAGGATTTCTTTTGAATGATGGGGTTGGAATATAGAAAATGCAGCCAGACCGTACTGGATACACTCGATCCCGTCAACGTTGATGTCGACCCAATAATGATCCAGCGATCTTCATCGACCGTTTCCGAACTGATGGTCAGGTTGACTTCGCCTTGCTCAAGCGTAAGCGTTTCAGTAAAGGAGGCCGACGCGTTCTTGAACATGATCTCATAGGGCTGGTTCTCGTCCACAGCTCCTGTACCTTCCTGCAGCAAAGCTGTATAGCACAGTTCCGAACCTGACAGGGCAAGATAATAAGCCTGCAGCTGACGTTCCTGTGCTTTGGCTTGCGCAAGGTTGCTTAAGGAAAGATTGAACACTAGCAGCGAAAAGATGGAGACCACGGCCAGGATAATAATAACAAAGGTCAGTGTGGCACCGGTCTTGTTCATTTTGAGGCTGGTCATTGTAATATTCATATCCTTTATACTCGGCTCATCTTCCGGCTGAATGGCAGCAGCCTGGCTGTTTGTGTTTGTTGGTAGCTTATAGTATATACCTCCAATAATTTGGCTGTCAATTGAGACCCCCTATTCGTCTTATTACGGTAACATTTTTGTTATCTATATATAAGCATATTATTGCTTTGCAGTGGCATTATCTGTTTTTAAGCAATTTTGCCGCCCCCCCGCTTGCTTTTTTGTGATTGATATGATAAGATTTCATCTGCGCGTTTGAAACAAGACGCAAGGAGGTGTACAACATGGCGAAGTGTGATATCTGCCAGAAAGATATGCTTTTCGGCAGGAAAATCAGCATTACCCGTTCACAGGTTTCACGTCGGGCTTTGACCAAACAGAAGCCCAATGTTCACAGTGTCCGGGTCGTAGTTGATGGAACTCCCTCGACCAAGCATGTCTGCACCAGGTGCCTCCGTTCCGGCGCGGTCAAGAGGGCCTGATCAGGTTTTAGCAGTATGCAAAAAAGAGCTGTCCGTCGGGCAGCTTTTTTTATTTCGTTCAATACAGTCGCCGCACGAACAAGATTCGCTTCTGCAGGTCTTTGTCCATCGTCAGATCGATCAGCTTGACGACCGACTGCCCGACCCGAGCATAAAGAACCTGATCGGTTTTTACGCAAATGGCCATGTCGACTGGCGTTGGCGAACTGCCCGTCTTGTCGGTCAGAAAAATCAGATCGCCTGGCTTAATGTCATCAATTTTGTATCGACCCGTGTCCGGGTCAACTTCGAGCTCAACAGGCTGGCCGCTGGCCGCCAGATCGGCAATCTGCCGCGGCAGACTCAAGCCGTTGACAGCGCCTGCCAAACGGGCAATGCCGGGCGTTGAGATACCGTAGATCGATTGTCCGTTGGGCAGGACGGTAACCTGATTGAAGGCCAGCGCGGTGGTGCAGAAATATTTGGCGTCGGCGTCGACCTTGATGGTGCCGGTAGATTGCATCAGGATGACCCCATTGTCACCGATCCAACCAAACCCACCCCCCGGTAAAATGACGCGTGAAATGCCATTGCCGCGATAGTCAGCGTACAAAACCGTTCCCATCGGCACCTCGACCAGCAAAGTGCCCTGGCTGGCGTCAGACAGGATTCGCTTGGTCGTTTCGACAATCACCAGTTTCCACTGGAAAAGGTCGGGCTCGATCGAGTCACGACTGTCAACAAGATCATCGGTTTTCATGTATCCTTCGCTGCCATCAGCCAGTCGAACCTGGACAAAGCCATAACCGCAATCCTTGTTGATAACCTGCACAGGCTCGTTGTAAAGCGTTTGCGTCACACGATCCGCCTTCAAATCGGCGACTTCGAAAACATCGGCTACCGGTCGGTTCACGGCCCAGGTATTTTCATCGTACAAAAGGCTGTGCTGCTCCTGATTCAGCTCCTGTCCGTTGTTCATCCAGACCTGAATGCGGACAATCAGCGCCGGCACACCCCAGAAGATCAGCGCGACGATCAAAAGCAGGGCGGTCAAAGGGATCAGCCAGCCCGGCAGACCCAGGCGCTTTTTCTCGACATAGACACTTTTGTTGACCAGATCCCAGTTGACCTCAACGCTTTTGGGCGCGACAAAACCGGTCTTTTTTTGACGCCGTGGTGGTTTGCTGTCCTGAGGTCCCGCTTTGAAGAAATTCGAGTTACTCATGCTTCACGTCCCGATTGTCCGGCAGGCTGCAGGTCATGACGCAGAAAGCCAAAGCGTGTGATTTTTCATGGGTCAGGCTGATGGCGATCGACTGGCCGCCCAGTTGCTCGAAAACAAGATGGGCTGCTCCGTTCAAGGCGATGACCGGGGCACCATCAGGTAGCCGTCGGACCACGATGTCGGTCCAGATAACACCGCAGCGGCCGATGCCGGTGCCCAGTGCCTTGCTGACGGCCTCCTTGGCCGCAAACCGCGCCGCCAGTGACGCTGCGCCGGCTGCGGTCATGCGGCCGTCCGGCAGACAGTCGGTCTGTTCGGACGGCGCGTAAATGCGATCCAGAAACGCCTGGCCCGATCGCGTGATGGCACGGTTGATGCGGCTAATGGCGACCATGTCGGTCCCACAGCGAATGTCTTGATTTGTCGCTTGCTCCTTCATGTCTCGTCAGCCCTTTCGGCGAAGTTTCTGCAGAATGCGGATGTCTTCACCAAAGAATCGCTGAATGGCAAAGTCGCCGCCGAGCCGACTGAGCAGCCGCTCGTCGTAGGTATCGCGCAGGGTCAGCGGATCGGCATTGCTGGAGATGATGGTCTTGAGCCCGGGGCCGGATCGGCCGTCAATCACGGTCAGCAAATCAGCATAGCGAGCAGCCGCGCCGGCTTCGGTGCCTAAATCATCGATCAGCAGGAGCTCGCAGTTCATCAGACTGTCATGCAGCGCAGTCGCTTTTTCGAAACGAATGTCATCGGGATTGAAGGAGGCCAGCAGCGTCCGATGCTCCTGGATGCTTTCAAACAGCCGCGGCGCAGGCATATAAAGAACCGAGCGTCCCTGTTCCAACAATTCGTGCGCGATGCAGGCCATCATAAAAGTTTTGCCGGTGCCAGGTTTACCAACAAAAAGCAAGTTGCGGGTTTCCGGCAATTCGAAATCGCGGACAAAACGCTGACAGGCTTGGCGCAGACCGATCATCTGCTTGCGCGGTGAGAGCTCTGACTGATATCGGGCTTTGTCGGGTTCGTCGGGGAAAAGCTTTTCATCAAACTGATCAAAAGACAGCCCGTCCAGAGCTCGCAGGTTGGCATTGGCCGACAGCAATGGGATGAGAACCTTGCGGTAACAGGAGCAACGCTCCCGGCCGCGCATGCCGGTGTCCTGGCAAAGCGGGCAGGTGTAGGCGATCAGGTCATAGGCCGGATCAATGCCCGAGGCGGCAATCAGCTCCTGTCGCTGCTGGGTCAGTTTGGCTTTTTCGGCTGCGGCGCGCCGCGGTCGACCCGGTTCAATGGTCTCCAGCAGGAGGTCAGCGCCAGCGGAGGCGATGCCACGATCCAGCTCAGCCAGCTCAGGCCAACGGGTGTGAAAATCGGCTACGCGACGATCGCGGGCCTGTTCGGCGGCAAAGCGCCGTTGTTCATATTCGAGCGCCACTGCCCTGGCAACGGTTATCTGCATAGCGATCAGCTCCTTTCGGTCGCATTTTCATCTGTCACCACGACGTCTTCGTAGAGGCTCTCCAGAAACTCGCTGCTGTATTCGCGCTGATCGAAGTTGCCGATGTTGACTGCTTTGCTACCGGTGCTGCCACCAGAAAAAACCCGGTTGGCCCCCGCGCCGTTGCGGGTAGCTTTGGCCGTTTCGTAGGCGGTCACAGCGGCGACGTCGCGCAGTTGGTGCGAGAACCATTCCTCGAGAATGCGGTCAATAATTTCGAGATTGGGATTGGTCAGGCGCGTAGTCTTGCGCAGCGCCAAATCGATAATCTCAAAGTCGTAGCCCATTTTCTCAATCCAACGGGTCACGATTTCGTCGTCGTATTCGGTCATCTGGCGACGCAGCTTTTTGCCGATTTTCTTGCTGGCCTTGCTGACCAGATCGTGGGCCACAAAGTAGGCGTTGAGGTCGCTGTAGCTAACAATGCCGCGCGACGACCAGTTGTCAGCGACCTTGCCGATGTAGGCCTTACTATCCAGTTTGTTGCGGCGGGCGCATTCCTGAAAAAGCGCGTAGATGACCTCGGGGTCAAAATGGTAACGGTCAAACCAGGAATCGATCTCACCGTACCAGGAGGGTGACATCAGGCCCTGAAAGAAGGTCTTGGCGATATCGGCCAGCAGTTTTTCCCGCACGCCGTACTTGGCCTGCGCGGCCGCCACCTCGGTCGGCAACGATGCGGTCTTGGGCCGATAGGATTTTTCAATTTCCGCGGCCTTAATGTCGAGAATTTCCAGCCCTCGATCACGGATCATGATCAGATCACGGGTCGCCAGCTCCAGCATGGCTGCGCGGATGCCGTCCTCGTCGACGCCCAGTCGGCGCGCCAAATCTTGCTCGCTGACGTTGCGCTTCGAACGGCAAGCCAGCAAAATGTAGATGTATAGCTTTACCGCCAGACCGCTGAGGTCGGGCAGAAACTCGGTGATGAATATGTCAGGCACCAGGGTGTCGGACAGGAGTAGTTTTCTGCTTTCGTCTATTTGCATGAGGCCTCCGAGAATTCAACGAACAGGTAACAGGTAACAACGAACAGATAACAGGTAACAACGAACAGCGAACAACGAACAACGAACAACGAATAACGAATAACGAACAACGAACAACGAACAACTGCGGATGTGAGTCTTGTATTATCCAATTGATTTTGACATAAGGTCAACGCACACATTATAGCATGGTTGTATGTTGTTGTGAGATGCGATCTTGAGTTGTCCCGATGCAGTCTGACCAAAACTCATCGGGTTTGAAAGGGCCTGCTGCATCACTGCCGCAAGCTCTTTCAATGTTTTCAGGATTTTCATTCCGCAACTTTTCGTTTTTCGTTTTTCGCTGAAAAGGCGGCGTGCCGACTTTTCATAGGATTTTCATTCCGAAACTGTTCGTTGTTCGTTGTTAGCTGTTCGCTGAAAAGTCGGCGTGCCGCCTTTTCACACCGTCAGCCTTTTGTACGAATCATAGCGTTCGCGGGCGGCGGACTGGGCGTGATCGAGAATGGCCTCGGCCTTATCGCTGCTGTATTTCTGGAAGAGCACCGAGTAGCGGACTTCGCTCTTGACGAAGGCTTTGAAGTCGCCGGCCGGTTCTTTGGAGTCGAGGGCGAAGGGGTTTTTGCCATCGAGTTTGAGAGCGGGATTGAAGCGGTACAGATGCCAGTAGCCGCAGTCAACGGCCTCTTTTTCGTGTTTCTGGGCAACGGTCATGCCGCCCTTGATGCCGTGGTTGATGCAGGGCGAGTAGCAGATGACGATCGACGGGCCATTCCAGGCTTCGGCTTCGGCGATGGCCTTGAGGGTCTGGGACTGGCTGGCGCCCATGGCGACTTGGGCGACGTAGACGTAGCCGTAGCTCATGGCCATCATGCCGAGGTCCTTTTTCTTGATCGCCTTGCCGCCCGACGCGAATTCGGCAACCGCACCGAGCGGGGTTGACTTGGAGGACTGACCGCCAGTGTTGGAGTACACCTCGGTGTCGAGCACCAGTACATTGACGTCTTCGCCGGACGCCAGAACGTGGTCCAGACCGCCGTAACCGATGTCATAGGCCCAGCCGTCGCCGCCGATGATCCAGGTCGAACGCTTGACCAGATAGTCTTGAATGTTGAGGATGGCCGCCACCGTCTCCGCAGCGCTGCCGCCGGGATAAGCTTTGAGCGCTGTGATCAGGGTAGTGCTGACGGCGCGGGTTGTGGCGGCGTCTTCTTTGGCGTCCAGCCAGGCCTGCGCCGCGGCTGCAAGGTCAGCGCCGGGTTTGGCCGCGATCAGGTCGGTAATCAGGGTCGCCAGGCGGGCGCGCATCTGCTTGACGCCGACGTGCATGCCGAGGCCGTGCTCGGCGTTGTCTTCGAACAACGAGTTAGCCCAGGTCGGACCGTGGCCGTCCTGGTTGGTGGTATAGGGGGTGCAGGGGGCCGAGCCGCTGTAAATCGAGGTACAGCCGGTGGCGTTGGAAATCTGCATGCGGTCGCCGAAGAGCTGCGAGACCAGCTTGAGATAGGGCGTCTCGCCGCAACCAGCGCAGGCACCGGAGAATTCGAAGAGCGGCAGTTCGAACTGGCTGCCCTTGACGGTGTCCTTGGTCATCGGGTTGTTCTTGCGGGTGATGGTCTGGGCAAATTCCCAGTTGTCGGCCTGAACCATGTTTTCGGCGATCGGCTTCATGATCAGGGCCTTTTCCTTGGCCGGGCAGACCTCGGCGCAGGAACCGCAGCCGGTGCAGTCGAGAGCCGAAGGCTGAATGCGGTATTCAAAATTGTCGTAGGGTTTCATACCCTTTTTGGTGACAAAGGCGGCCGGGGCCTTGGCCGCTTCCTTCTCGTCGAGCAGGAAGGGGCGGATGACAGCGTGCGGGCAGACATACGAACATTGATTGCACTGAATGCAGTTGGTCTCGTTCCAGATCGGAATGTTGACGGCAATCATACGTTTTTCGTACTGCGAGGTGCCCTGGGGGAAGGTGCCGTCTTCGCGACCGGTGAAGGCGCTTACCGGCAGCGATGCGCCGCGCTGGGCGTTCATGACGTCGGCGACCTCGCTGATGAAGGCCGGCACATCACGTTTGGGTGCCGGGGCGTCAACCGCCGTGGCCCAGCTAGCCGGGACCTTGATCTCTTTGACGGCGTTGGCACCGGCATCGACGGCGGCATAGTTCATTTTGACGATCTCGTCACCCTTGGTGCCGTAAGACTTATCGATGGCTTTCTTCATGTATTTGACCGCGTCGTCGGCCGGAATGACCTTGGCCAGCTTGAAGAAGGCGGCCTGGCAGATGGTGTTGATACGACCGCCGAGGCCAATTTCGGTGGCCAGTGAGACGGCGTCAATGGTGTAGAATTTGATGTTGTTCTTGGCAAGGAACTGCTTCATGGCCGCTGGCAGGTTGGCCTCGAGCTCCTGCTCGTTCCACTGGGTGTTGAGCAGGAAGATGCCGCCGGGCTTCAAGGGCGTCAGCATGTCGTACTTGTTGACATAGGACTGGTTGTGGCAAGCGACGAAATCGGCTTTATCGATCAGGTAGGTCGAGCGGATGGGGTTGTTGCCGAAGCGCAGATCGGAAATCGTGATGCCGCCGGACTTCTTGGAGTCGTAGGAAAAGTAGGCCTGGGCGTAAAGGTCGGTGTGGTCACCGATGATTTTGATCGAGTTCTTGTTGGCACCGACCGTACCGTCAGCGCCGAGACCCCAGAAGCGGGCGGCGATGGTGCCGGGCAGGGCGACGTCGATGGTTTCGTCGAGGGATAGCGACAGGTTGGTCACGTCATCAACGATGCCGATGGTGAAGCCGTTTTTGGGCTCGTCGGCCTTGAGGTTTTTATAAACGGCCAGGATCTGGTCGGGCGTGGTGTCCTTGGAGCCGAGACCGTAGCGGCCGCCGACGATCTGCGGGGCGTTCTTTTTGCCAGCGAAGGCGGCGCAGATGTCCATGAACAGCGGTTCGCCCTGGGCACCGGGTTCTTTGGTGCGGTCGAGCACGGCGATCTTGGTGGCCGAGGCCGGGATGGCCGCGAGCAGGCGTTTGGCCGAAAAGGGGCGATAGAGATGGACCTTGACCATGCCGACCTTTTCGCCCTTGCTGCGCAGGAAGTCGATGGTTTCTTCGATGGCTTCACAGGCCGAGCCCATGCAGATGATAACGCGTTCGGCATCCGAATCGCCGTAATAATTGAAGGGCTGGTAGTTGCGGCCGGTCAGTTTGTTGATCGCGCCCATATAGGACTCGATGATCTCGGGCAAAGCGTCGTAAAAGGGGTTGCAGGCTTCGCGGGCTTGGAAAAAGATGTCGGGGTTCTGAGCGGTGCCGTGCAGAACCGGCGCGTTGGGCGTCAGCGAACGGGCGCGGAAGGCCTTGACGGCGTCCATGTCAACCAGGGCGGCCAGGTCGGCGTAGTCCTGGACTTCGATCTTCTGGATCTCGTGCGAGGTGCGGAAACCGTCGAAGAAGTGCAAGAAAGGCACGCGGCCCTTGATGGCAGCCAGGTGGGCCACCGCAGCCAGATCGGCTGCCTCCTGAACACTGGAGGACGACAGCAGGGCGAAGCCGGTTTGGCGGCAGGCCATGACATCGCCGTGGTCGCCGAAGATCGACAGGGCGTGGGCGGCCAGCGAACGGGCCGTCACCTGGAAGACCGCAGGCAGGAGCTCGCCGGCCATTTTGTACATATTGGGAATCATCAGCAGGAGACCCTGCGAAGCGGTGTAGGTGGTGGTCAGGACACCGGCACCCAGCGAGCCGTGCACGAAGCCGGCCGCGCCGCCTTCGGACTGCATCTCAACAACGTTGACGGTCTGGCCAAAGATATTTTTGCGGCCTTCCTGTGCCCATTGATCGGTATAGTCAGCCATCGGCGACGACGGGGTGATCGGGAAAATGCCGGCAACCTCGGTAAAGGCGTAGGACGAGTAAGCGGCGGCGGTATTGCCATCCATGGTCATGTACTTTTTTTGTTTAGGCATAGGAAGTTCTCCTTAAATCGTATTGGGCGCATCGGCTGAGCCGAATCAATGGCTATTATAACATAGAAAAAGTGGGGTGAAAACCAACTGTGGGTAAACTTTGCGGGGGGTTACCTGGTGCGTCTCGATTCCTGCCACTGCCCCTTGTTGCTATGATAAATAAAAGGAAAAAATGTTACAACGAATCGAATTTCTCGATTGAATCTGCTTCAATCTGGCCAAGCAGATATAAGAATGGCAGCGCAGGTATTTTCAGAATTGGCACACCTGTTTTGTAGTTTACAAGGCCGTAATCTGTCAATTTCTTGCTCAGAAGGAACGCGCTGGACACTTTTGATTTCTCGTCGGAAACCAATGCACAGATGGCGTCAGAATTGGCCAGTGACGAGTCATTGCGATATTTGACCTCACACAGGATTTTACCGGCTGGCAGGTCAATGACCACATCAACCTCTTTTTGATTTTCATTCAGTTTTCTGAAGTAACCGATTTGCGCACTTGAACCCTGAAAGTATGAATAGATGTGTTTGTAGACTGCGGTTTCCACCATAATACCCATTTCACGATCATCTGTTAAAACATCATCGATCATCAGCACAGCATTCCGGATGGCAGCGTCCGCAATGTAGATTTTGGGCCGACCCTTTAAAGCGCCCTTGCTTCCAACATCGATCGGATCGGATCGGTAAATCAGATTAGACTTTTCCAAAAACCCGATGTAATTCTCAATTGTTGTCACGCTAATGTTTTCCAGTTCTTTTGATGCTGTCTGAGCATTGAATATCTGTGACGAATTGATGCAAAGATACAAAAACAATTTTTCCATTAATAGGGGGTTTCTGACATTGAACAAAGTTAAAACATCTCGTTTGATGACTTTATCCACCACATCCTCGCGCAGCATTCTTTGCGCGTAGGCATCGTCATCTGACAAGGCCAGTTCGGGAAATCCACCGATTTTCAAGTAGCGGTTAAAATGCCGCAGCAACGGCTCAAACTGATTCATCAGCTGCGCCAGATCCTGCCAGGGCATCTCCGCCATTTTAAACAAATCAATCCTCGACAGGATACGCGGGCGTTCGCTCAACTGAAGCAGTTCGCAATATTCATAAAAAGAGAGCGTCGGTACTTTCAGAACCGTCCAGCGACCCGTTCCACTATCGGCTGCGCCCTTTTCAAGAATTGGGCTGGCTGAACCGGTCGCCGTCAATCTTACGTTTCTGCGCGAGTCATAGATAACCTTCATCCATAGTTCCCAATTGGCAGTGTACTGGATCTCATCAAAAAACAAGAACCGCTCACCCTCAAAAGGTACAAGGGATTCATAGAGACCTAACAGTTCCTCAACACTGATCAATTTGATCATTGGGTTGTCAAAGGATATATAGAGTATGTTGTTTGAGGCAACACCCTGGTTGATCAGCTGTTGGATCATTTGAAAGAGAATCGTCGTTTTTCCTACCCGTCGAGCACCGGAAAGCACTGCAAATCGACGAATGGTCGGATGTGTGATAGCCCTGAGAGCTTCATAAAAAGCCAAGCGTTTTTGTGGTTTAATCTCAACTTGACCAGCTCTGCCATCGCGCCACCATGGATTGTATTGCTGAAGAACTTTAATAATCTGATCGTCTGAGACCATCGCCATAAATATCGCCTCCAAAGAGGTATACTATGGATATAATTCATTATTACTCATAGTATACTGTTTATATATTGTCTTATAATGTCAAGTATACTATATCTTTGTATTATTTCAATAGGAATTAACTTTTTACCTGATCAAGCTCTTCCCCGTCATTTCAGCCGGCACCGGCAGGTCCATCAGGTCGAGCAGGGTCGGCGCGATGTCGGCCAGACGGCCTTCGTGCAGGTCGCGCGGGCCGGCACCGATCAGGATCAGCTCGACTGGGAAGGTGGTGTGCGCGGTGAAAGGCCCGCAGGTATCGGGGTCAATCATCTGCTCGGCATTGCCGTGGTCGGCGGTAATCAGGGCGACGCCGCCCTGGGCCAGGATGGCATCCACGACCTGACCGACGCAGGTGTCGACCGTCTCGACGGCCTTGACGGCGGCGCTGAAGATGCCGGTGTGCCCGACCATGTCGCAGTTGGCGAAGTTGAGGATGATCACGTCATACTTGCCGGAATTGATGCGTTCAACCGCGTCGGCGGCCACTTTTGGAGCGCTCATTTCCGGCTGCAGATCGTAGGTCGCGACCTTGGGCGACGGGACGAGGCAGCGGTCCTCGCCGGGGTATTCCTTCTCGACGCCGCCGTTGAAGAAGAAGGTGACGTGAGCGTATTTCTCGGTCTCGGCGATGCGCAGCTGCGTCAGGCCGAGGTTGGAGACGTATTCGCCGAAGGTGTTGGCGAGGCTGTCCGGTCGATAGGCGACCTGCAAGCCGGGGTATTGGTCGAACCCGACATCATACTGGGTCATGGTGACAAAATGCAACGGCAAATGGCCGACCGGCAGGGCAAAGCCGGAGAAGTCCGGCTGCATGAAGGCGCGGGTGATTTCGCGGGCGCGGTCGGGGCGGAAGTTGAAGAAAACGACCGAATCGCCGGCCTGAATGGTGGCGATGGGCTGGCCGCCCGCGGTGATGACGGTCGGCAGCACGAATTCGTCCATCACGCCGGCAATATAGGAGTCCGCCACGGCCTGCACGGCGTCCGCGGCCTGCGGACCCTCTCCCAGGACCATGGCGCGGTAAGCCTTCTCGACGCGGTCCCAACGGTTGTCGCGATCCATGGCGTAGTAGCGACCCATAATCGAGGCAATTTTGCCGACGCCGATCGCTTTAAGTTTGGCCTCAAGCTCTTCGGTGAAACCCTTGGCCGAATCCGGCGGTACATCGCGACCGTCGAACAAACAATGCACGAAAACGCGGGTCAGGCCGGCGGCTTTGGCCATCTCCAGTAGCGCAAACAAGTGCGTGTTGTGGCTGTGTACACCGCCGTCGGACAACAGGCCAAAGAGGTGCAGCTGCTTGGCATTGACGCGGCAGTTTTCGATGGCCTCGGCCAGCGCCGGATTGGTCGCAAATTCGCCGTCCTCGACCGCCTTGGTGATGCGCGTCAGTTCCTGATAAACAATCCGACCGGCGCCCATGTTGGTGTGGCCGACCTCGGAATTGCCCATCTGACCCTTGGGCAGGCCAACATCCATGCCGCTGGTGCGCACCAGGGTGTGCGGATTTGCGGCGCGGAAACGGTCAATATTGGGCGTGCGAGCCGCCTTGATGGCGTTGCCTTCTTTACATTCGTTGTAGCCGAAGCCGTCAAGGATCAGCAGCGCGATGGGACGGTGGGGGATTTTAGTCATAAGTTTCTCCTTTTTCAACTAACAACTAACAACTAACAACGAACAGATATGGAAAGTTAAATCTGTTTTCAAGTAGTCATTCCGCCGTTGTTCGTTATTCGCTGTTCGTTATTCGTTGATTATTTGCCCGCCAGGCAAATAATCGAGAAATCTTCCGCTTTGAGCGAGGCGCCGCCAACAAGGCCGCCGTCAATGTCGGCTTGTCCGAAGAGGCCGGCTGCGGTTTTGGCGCCGACTGAGCCGCCGTACTGGATGCGCATGGCGTTGGCGATGGCCTTGCCGTAGAGTTCGGCGACGATGCCGCGGATGTAGGCGCAGACCTCCTGGGCCTGTTCGTCGCTGGCGACCTTGCCGGTACCGATGGCCCAAATGGGTTCGTAGGCGATGGTGATGAAACCGGTTTTGTTGGCCGGGATGCCAGCAAAGGCTGCCTTGATCTGGCCGCCGACCCAGGTAAAGGTTTCACCAGCTTCGCGCTGGGCGAGGGATTCGCCGCAGCAGACGATGGGACGGACGCCCCAATTGAGGGCGGCCTTGATCTTTTTGTTGACGGTCGCGTCAGTTTCGGCGAAATATTCGCGGCGCTCGGAGTGGCCGATGATCACAAAGGGCACGCCCATTTCGGCCAGCATTTTGGCCGAGATTTCGCCGGTGTAGGCACCGCTGTCTTCGAAGTGGCAGTTCTGAGCGGCAATTTTGATATTCGTGTAAGCGGCGGCTTCCTGGGCAGCAGCGATGGCCGTGAAGGGCACGCCCAGCGCGATTTCGGCGACGGCGTCAGCGACCAGCGGCTTCAAAGCCTCGATCAGCTTGACGGCCTCGGACGGCACGCCTTTGTTCATTTTCCAGTTGCCGGCGGCGAAGGTGCGGCGCGGGTTTTTGTCCAGCAGGCAGTCAACACCGGGCAGGACCTTGCCTTCGAGGTATTCGAGCGAGGCGCCGCCGCCGGTCGAAATGTGCGTGACCTGATCGGCAAAGCCGAGGATTTCGATGGCTGCGGCCGAGTCGCCGCCGCCAATGATCGAGATGGCATGGGAGTCGGCCACAGCGCGCGCGACTTCACGGGTACCGACGGCAAATTGTTCAAATTCGAAAACGCCCATCGGGCCGTTCCAAATGACGGTGGCGGCATCTTTGATGGCGGCCGAGAATTCCTTGATCGACGAAGCACCGATATCCAGACCCATCCAGCCGTCGGGGATTTCGGTCGACTTGACGGTCTTGGCCAGGGCATCAGCGGCGAATTTCTCAGCAATGACGGTCTCGCTCGGCAGCAGCAGCTGGATGCCCTTGGCTTTGGCCTTGTCGAGCAGCGATTTGGCCAGATCAATCTTGTCGGTTTCGCACAGCGAGGTGCCAATGCCATAACCCTGGGCGGCCAGGAAGGTGTAGGCCATACCGCCGCCAATAATCAGGGTGTCGACCTTGCCAATCAGGTTGTCGATGACGCCGATCTTGTCGGATACTTTGGCGCCGCCGAGAATGGCGACAAAGGGGCGTTTGGGGTTGTCGAGGGCCGAGCCCATGATGTCGACTTCTTTCTGGATCAGGTAGCCGCTGACGGCCGGCAAAAAATTGGCCAAACCGGCGGTCGAGGCGTGGGCGCGATGGGCGGTGCCGAAGGCGTCGTTGACAAAAATATCGGCCAGCGAAGCCAGTTCGCGGGCGAATTCGGGCTTGTTCTTGGTCTCTTCCTTGTGGAAGCGAACGTTTTCCAGCATCAGGATTTCGCCGTCCTTGAGCGCGGCAGCTTTGGCTTTGGCGTCCTCACCGATCACATCGGCGGCCATGACGACCGGTTTGCCGAGCAGCTCGGCCAGGCGTTCAGCACAGGGTTTCATCGAGAAAATCGGGTCCGGCCCGTCTTTGGGACGGCCCAGGTGGGAGACCAGAATGATTTTGGCCCCTTGCTGCAGCAGGTATTGAATCGTCGGCAGAGCACCGCGGATCCGCTTGTCGTCGGTGATGGCGCCGGTTTTCTTGTCCTGCGGGACATTGAAATCCACACGGACGATTACCCGCATGCCTTTGACGGTGATGTCTTCGATGTTCTTTTTTTGTAAATTGGCCATATATGTCACGCTCCCTATAATTCAGCCGTTCTGCGACGGCATGTTTGATGAAACCATCTAACATTCTATACTGGAAATGACCTTTTATCAATTAAAAACTATGGTAAAATATCCCTTGTAACGTTCTTTGGAGGTTTTGGACATGAAGCTATCATTGCTCATCCCCTTTTTCAATGAAGAAGAGCAAATTCCGATAACCCTGGATGCGGTCGTGCCGATCATGGAAAGTCTAAAAATGGACTTTGAGATCGTTTTGGTCGACGATGGTTCCCAGGATCGCACCTGGGAGGTCATCAGTCAGGCCGCGGCCCGCGACGGGCGCATTGTCGGTCTGCATTTCTCGCGCAACTTCGGCAAAGAAGCGGCCATCTGCGCCGCGCTGGAAGCCGCGACGGGCGACGCCGTCATTTTGATGGACGGCGACTTGCAGCACCCGCCGGCTCACATCCCGGAGATGGTCCGGCTGTGGCATGACGAAGGTTTTGAAATCGTCGAAGGTGTCAAATCGACGCGCGGCAAAGAGGGGCTGCCCAGTCGCATCAATGCCAAGGTTTTTTATGGTCTGTTCCGTCGTTTTTCCGGCTACGATCTGCGTAATGCCTCTGACTTCAAGCTGCTCGATCGCCAGGTGGTCGACCAGTGGAAGCTGCTCGGTGAGCACGACACGTTTTTCCGCGGCCTGTCAGCCTGGCTGGGCTTCAAGCGGACGACCTTCTCCTTCGAGGTCGCAGCACGCGCAACCGGCGGCAGCAAATGGTCGGTCTTCAAACTGGCCGGTCTCAGTGTCAATGCCATCACGGGCTTTTCGGCCATGCCCCTGCAATTCATCACCGGCCTGGGCCTGATCCTGCTCTTGCTTTTCCTGATTGTCGGCGTTGAGACGCTGGTCATCTGGTTCAGCGGCCAGGCCGCCTCGGGCTTTACGACGGTCATCCTGCTGCTACTGCTGATCGGCGGCAGCATCATGCTCAGCCTGGGGCTGATCGGCATCTACATTTCGCGAATATTTACCGAAGTCAAGGGACGCCCTCGCTACATCGTCTCGGAAACGACCGTCAAGACGCGTCGCAGCAAAAAAGCGGCGCAATGATCGCGCTCATCTGGCTGGCGCTGGCCTTTTTCGCCGGCAAACGCTGGAGCCGGCTGCTGCCGGGCGACCCCGCCGCACTGTTGGATCGGACAGACGCATCGCGCTGGCCGGCGATCCTTTTCAATTTTTCCGTCGCTGTTTGGATGGGCCTTTTGCCGCTGACCGTCGCCACCTATGCGCTGGCCGGCCTGCTTGACGCGGTTCTGCCGGCCAATATTCATCCGTTGCTGATCGCCAATATCCTGCTCATGTCTGCGCTTGGCGTCTGGCTGGCCTGGCCATATCTGCGGCGTGCGATAACGGCCCTGCAAACGCGGACAGTCCGACGACGCAACCCGGTCTGGTCCGCGCTGGTGCGCTTGTTCAACGACCGCGCCACGCTGATCTGGCTGCTGCCGATCGTGCTGTGGTTGCTGCTCGGACTGCTGACCATGGTCGGCACCTTTTACCGCGACGGCACGCTGTATCGCGCCGGCTACTCGGTCTTCAGCGATTTCGCGCCGCACACGGCGCTGGTCAGTTCATTTTCCGAAGGTCGCAACTGGCCGACCGAATATCCGCATTTTGCCAACGACGGCATTTCCTACCACTTTCTGTTTTTCTTTCTTTGCGGCAATCTCAACTTCCTCGGGCTGCCGCTGGACTGGGCGATCAACCTGCCCAGCATCCTCGGCCTGCTGACTTTCTGCGTGCTGCTCGGTCTCCTGGCGGTGCAGCTGACCGGCCGTCGCGCCGCGTATCTGCTCGCACCGCTGCTGCTTTTCTGCCGCAGTTCTTTCGCCTTTTTCACCTACCTCGGCGATCTGATTCAAAAATTCGGTGCTGATCTCGGCGCGATCTTCAACGCCATGCTGATGCAGGAAACCTACATTGGCAACACAATCAACGACAGCTGGGGCCTCTGGGGCGTCAACGTCTACGCCAATCAACGGCATTTGCTGCCGGGCCTGTCGATCGCGCTGATTATTCTTTTTCTGTTTTTGCCCGACCTGCGCGACGGCTTGCAACGTCGGCCCGGCCTGCGGCGCTTAGTGTTTAGCCGCGAATTTTGGCGCGTGCGCGATGCCGACGGTTGGCGTCGCCTGGGTGCCGCCTTGCTCCTCGGCCTACTGCTGCCTTATTTTCACGGCTCGGCATTGGTCGCCCTGATGCTGATCCTGGCTGGCATGGCCATTTTTTCCAGCAATCGTTCGGCCTTTCTCATCCTAGCCGCTGGCGTGCTGGCCTCGACGCTGCTGCAATCCTGGATCTTCTCTGGTTCGGCAACTGACGTGCTGCACCCCAAATTTTTGCTGGGTTTCATTTCGCCGGACAAGTCTTTGTTGGGCATCCTGCTCTACCTGTTGGAAATGTCCGGCATTCTGCTGCCGCTGATTGCCCTCGTCTTCTGGCTACCCGGCCGCCGGCGCAAGATCATGCTGGTCAGTTTTTTGCTGCCGCTGATCTTTGCCCTGACCGTCTCGCTGACGCCTGACGTCACCGTCAACCACAAATTCATCATGATCGCCTTTGCCCTTTGCAATATCTTTGTCGCCGACCTGCTGATTCGGTTGTGGTCGGCGCGGCGCGAAACGCTCGACGAACCACCCCCGCGAACGCGGACATGGGCCCTGGTGGTACGCCGATCCATCGCCGTTGTGCTGACTACCGTCCTGATGATCTCCGGTGTGCAGGAGCTCATCATCCTGCGCAACATCAGTCAGAAAACCGTCGCCATCGACGCCGCCTCGCCGTTGGTCATCTGGATTGAGGACTACACTGCGCCCGATGCCGTTTTCGTCACCGCGCCCTATCACTACAACTCGTTCTATCTGTCCGGCCGCGCCACCTGGCTCGGCCACAGTTACTACGCCTGGTCAGCCGGGCACGACACCGCCACCCGCCTGCGCCTCGAACAATGGCTGCTGACCGGCTGCGGTGGCAACCTTGAAGCGGCCCGCCAGCTGATCGCGCAGCAGCAGCTGGATTACCTGATCATTGACGACACCCTGCGCGGCCACGAAATGTTCGTCGTCAATGAAGCGTTTTTTGCTGATAACTTTAAAGTGGTCGCCGAGTTTCCGGAACTGGGCGATACGGTTGTGTTTGAGTTGCGGGATGGTGGGTAGGTACCGGGGCAACCCCTCACCAACGATACCGATGCATCGACGGCCCGGAATAGCCGACGAACTTCATGACCGCCGCTAATTCGAAATCAACTGTCACATCGTTGTCAGGTCCGCCGCCACAATAACTCGGGCCACCGTCGTAAAAGGCATTTCTGCTTCGCTTACGGAACAAGGTCTCCCCTTCTTTGACAAAAGCATCTATTTCGCTATATTCCGGGTGAAAAATCATGTTTTTGTACAAAGTATAAGTGTTGTAGGCAAGCTGGGTTCGCTTCTTATCTTTTTCAGGTGCCAGAAGGGTGTCCCATTCTTTTTCGTTTTGTGCCCCATGCAGGCTTTTGACCAGTTCATACCTGAGCAGACGATCAAATGTCAAGCCTTTCAGTTCTATTTCCGGCACTTTGAATGGTTCATTGATAATGAATGCCAATAGACCAGCGATCTCAAATGGGAATTCAGTTGCTACATTGAAATCCGGCGTTACAGTATTAATATACTGGATTGTCTCATTGGCAATGGCAATCGCGTCAACGAAATATTTCATTGGACTGCCTGCGTCAATACGCCAAGTAATAAGACCTTGCATGAGCTTGCCAATAAAATAGCCTTCATAATTATAGAGTGTCAAGAAGACGTTGCCGGTTTCCAGGCCAATCGAAAGACCCTTGCGAGTACCCTCGAACCAATCTTCATGTAACCTTATCATTTCTATTGGAGTCTTTGCCATTTTTATTTCCTCGCCTTACTATTTTAAAACTGCTTTAATCGCTGGCCAAGTTTGTGGTAATTGATAAATTTTACCGCTTCTATAAAATGTTGCAAAACTCTCAAGCCCACCAGATTTGGCTTGGTTTAACAATTGGTTAGCGAAATCATCAAATGTGCCATCTCCATATTTTAAAAACCTTTCCAATCGACTAGTATTATACTTCATTGATCCCTGTCTGAGCCCTGAGTAAGTCTCCAGATTCGATAGCGATCCGCCACACTTAGCTTCAACAATAGCATAGGTGCCATTTTTTAGGAAGACCAGATCAACACCTTGACGTCCTCTGTAATGAAGTGACTTGTCCACCAACGTAAACCCCACTTCGACTTTTTAGGATGACCATTATACTTGCTTTTCCTGGTCCGTGTCTCACCCTATGGGAGCGTTATAGGTCACCTGGCTAGGCCATAGTTACTACGCCTGGTCAGCCGGGCACGACACCGCCACCCGCCTGCGCCTCGAACAATGGCTGCTGACCGGCTGCGGCGGCAACCTTGAAGCGGCCCGCCAGCTGATCGCCCAGCAACAACTTGATTACCTGATCATTGACGACACCCTGCGCGGCCACGAAATGTTCGTCGTCAATGAAGCGTTTTTTGCTGAGAATTTTGCAGTGGTCGCCGAGTTTCCGGAACTGGGCGATACGGTTGTGTTTGATTTGCGGGATGGTGGGTAGGTACCGGGGCAACCCCTCACCAACGATACCGATGCATTGACGGTCCGGAATAGCCGACGAACTTCATGACCGCCGCTAATTCGAAATCAATGCTTACATCGTTATAGGGTCCGCCACCGCAATATTCTGGGCCACCGTCGTAAAAGGCATTTCTGCTTCGCTTACGGAACAAGGTCTCCCCTTCATTGACAAAAGCATCGATTTCGCTATTGTCTGGGTGAAAGATCATATTTTTGTACACGGTATAAGTGTTGAAGGCAAGCTGGGTTCGCTTCTTATCTTTTTCAGGTGCCAGAAGGGTGTCCCATTCTTTTTCGTTTTGTGCCCCATGCAGGCTTTTGACCAGTTCATACCTGAGCAGACGATCAAAGGCAACGCCTTTCGGATCTATTTCAGGTGAAACATAAGGTTCATCGATAATAAATGCCAATAGTCCAGCAATCTCGAATGGGAATTTTTTTGCTACATTGAAATCCGGCGTTACAGTTTTAGTATACTGAATTGTCTCATTGGCAATGGCTATCGCGTCATTAAAATATTTTTTTGGACTGCCCGCGTCAATACGCCAGGTGATTAGACCTTGCATGAGTTTATCAATAAAATATTGTTCATAATTAAATATAACTAAAAAACTGTCGCCGGTTTCCAACCCAATTGAAAGCCCCTTAAGAGCGCGTTGAAAGCCTGCCTCGCGATTTTCAATTATTTCCTTTGGTGTCATAGCCATAACAATTACCTCGTTTATTATTTTAATACCGCTTTTTCAACTGGCCATGTTTTCGGTAATCGATAAACTTTACCGCTTCTGTAAAATGTTGCATAACTTTCAAGGCTACCTGACATGGCTTCATTTAATAACAGGTTGGCGAACCCATTATTTGTACCATCTCCAAATTCATTATACCTTTTCAAACGACTAATATTATACTCCATCGAGCCCTGTCTGAGTTCTGAATAAATCTCCAGTTTCGAGAGCGATCCGCCACATTTGGCTTCAACAATAGCATAGGTGCCATTTTTTTGGAAGACCAGATCAACACCTTGACGTCCTCTGTAATGAAGTGACTTGTCCACCAACGTAAACCCCACTTCGACTTTTTAGGATGACCATTATTCTTGCTTTTCCTGGTCCGTGTCTCACCATATAGGAGCGTTAAATTTGGGTGGACATGGTTTATGCTACTTCTTGTTTTTGGCAGCTGAACAAATATGCCAATAAACTTCCATGTCGCTGACTTCCAAATTATCAACTGTATCAGTACCTCCTAGAAAAAGAGGTATTTTGTAACCAACGCACTTGTCATTCTGCAAATCATTGTTATTATTAATTCTCCATTCATTAAAGAAAGACGAAGCTAAACAAGAATCATGATAAAGTGGGATTTCTTCTTCATGAAAACTCATAAAGTTAAATGGGATTTCAAGCACATCTGCTGTTCCTATTTCGAACATCAATACATTGCCCATTTTCCCATTCCGAAGATCTACAGCGAAACATCTTCCCATCCAATCATAAGCAAACGGTTCAAAACAGTTTTCAAAATCTGGATAACCCTCCGTGATAATTCGTATCCATTTATCAACATTAGTATCATCAAAGACTCTATATACTCCGTTCCCGAATGACATTCCTTGATATTTGTTTCTGAAATCTGCCAATTCGTCACTCTTAGATTTTTCACCATCTCTAATTTTTACATCGAAATGGCTTTCAAAGTTTACAAACATTTAGTTTACTACCTCCTTATCTTATTGTGAATTTGTCAAATATTGTACCAATATCATAATCCTTCATGGCATTTTTTATTTGAACTCCTAAACTCCTATTAACGCTCAAGTCAAGTGGATTCATATTGAGTATATCATCTGCACCGCCAAGCTGTAGATCAATTGTATGATCAACATCATAGCCATTTGGTACCGAGGTTTCACCATACGCAGATTTGTAACGTGAAGATGCTGCGGTTCCACTTCTGACTGGCTGTGTCTTTACAGTATTAGACTCGGTTAGTGCTTTAACTTTTGCATCTGCTTCTGCTTTTTGAGCTGCAGTCCACCCATCCTTGTATTTCAATTCAACATCGACGGTCTTTGTCCCACCCTTATATGCATCAGGTATACTTGTCTCAACCTTATTCAACGACAGGTCAGGCGCATTGTCAAGTTTGCTGAGGTCTTGAGCATCACCGGCAGCATTCAAGGCTTTCTGTGAATCCTTAAGGGCATCAATCCCGTCTTCGGTCTTGTCGACAAGCTTCAGCATGTCGGAACCATCATCGACTGCTTCCGCAAGATTCCCGAAATCTTGGCCAGCTTCTACTAGCTTACTGGTATCATTGTACGCATCTAATGCTTTGCTGGCGTCATTCGATTTATCAATAAAGGTTATTGCATTGTCTGCACGCTTGGCAAGATCCATGCCGGTATCCAATTTATTGTTGAATTTGAATGTGTCGAACATCATATTCGCGCCGTTATTGATTTTGTTAAATAATTTCGTTGCGCCAAAAGCATTGTCCATGCCTTTAATAAATTTTGAAGTATACTTGACGGCTTTGGCAACATACGAACCTGGTACGAAAGGTATGCATACCGACGCGACATCCCAGAGCAAATATAACGCATTTTCCCAAGACGGATCGGTTATCATGTCATAGAGACTGAAACCAACAGAGACGACATCCAAGACGGTATCAACAACATGCCCCGTCGGATCATGATAGATCAAAGGGTTGTTGAAGCAATAAGTGTAAAGGTTGAGGCTGAGCGGATCGCCGGGGTCGCCGCGGTAGGTGTCCTCGGAGATGAATCGAGCCGTGGCCGGGTCGTACATGCGCGCGTTGCAGTAGTAGAGGCCGGTTTCGGCATCGTACTGGTAGCCGGCGTAGAGGATGGTGTTGGCGGCCGTGCCGGTGGTGTTGATGACCTTACCGAAGGCGTCATAATAGTAGGTGGCGGCGACGTTGCCGGCGGGATCGAGCAGTGCCGTGACGTCAGCGTGGCCGTTGTAGAGGTAGAAGTAGGTGCTGGTGTCGTGGCGAACCAGCAGGGTCAGGCCGTAGACGTTGCGGGCGGTCTGGGTGCCGCTGGCGTCGAATTCGGCGATGACGGAGCTGTACTCGTACAGGTACAGGGTCTGGATTTCGCCGACGGTCTTGCTGACGCGCAGGCCTTCGCCGTTGTAGGCGTTGGTGATGGTGGTGCCGGATTAAATTGTCAAGGTTCTGATGGTCTTGCGTTGCCGGCTCCGTGTCAGCGAGGTCTGTTGTGCAAAAACTAGTGCTTATCTTTCAACTGCTTTCTCTTTTTGCCTTCAGTCAATTCTTTATAGTTTTCTTTTGTCACGACCTTGACGCCTGATTTAGATTCAAGCTCTTTTCTTGCATTTCCGGCGACAGTTCCACCTTCATGGGCTGCCGAGAAATTTTTTTTGAACCCAATTGCATCCCTGTTTCTGGCAATTGCCGTTGTAGAAGCCTCACCAAGCATAGTGAAAATCAATTCAAGGTCTGTCATATGATCACGAAGATTATCGGTTGGTCTATTCAATTCTTTAAACTTTTTATACTCTACAGGTGTCATGCCAAAGGTGGCTCTGCTTATCTCGGCAGTTAAAATTGAATATTCCCGCTGCTCCTTGACGCCTCGCTTTTTCCACTCGTCGGTCAATTCATCGCGGACTGAAATGCCGCGCAATCTCTTCTCAATCCAGTCAGCACTGTAACCTTTCATTCTGTAGATTTCTCTTATTCGCTGCGTGGCAAGCTCCGGATTCTCAATTTCCTCAAGTCTTTCATTGCCAACCTGAGCCAGCCATCTTTTGAAAGGCTCTGCGTTCGGCGATGGGATCGATTGAATAATTCTTAACAATGTTTTAGCATCGGCAGCATCAGTTTGCCTGATTTTTCCGTCTTTTGCTTCCATTTTCAACTGTACGATTTTTTCGTACAGTTCGATAAATCCTTCATTTTTCAGTTTTCTTTTCAGGTCACTCCAATATCTTCTGGCATTTTCTGCTTCCGTAAGAATTTCGACAACATCAATTACAGAGAAATACCACTTTAGTTCTTCTTCATTCCACTGCGACCTTACCCTTTTTGATTCAAAAAGTTTTATATTGTTCATGTTGATCGCTCTTTTCATTTTTCTATGATTTTAACATATAGCTTTTCTATTGGGTAGGTCGTGTCAATTTTCCCTATATTCGGTGATGGCAACAACATCCTGCCTGGTGAAGGCGTATTGTTGTTGATCAAACTGCGTGCCTATCATTCGACCCTGGACCAACTCCAGCTGATAAATTTGCCGCAAGGCAAACAGACGAAATATCTGTGTCCCGACAAGCATGGCCAGCAGGAAAAGAAGCGCACCGCCAAGCTCAAGCGAAACACCTTGCAGCAGGATAACCCACACGATAAGGCCGATGAAGAGGACGATCATAACACTCATAATAGTTGTTACGACATTGATCATGACTTGATACGTAGTTGGCTTCATAGCGTCTCCTGTTGTAGTTTGGCACAACCCTGCGCAGCCACGTAGCGTTCATCGTCAACAAAGCGTAATTGCTGCTAATTTCAAGGTGTTTGCCGAGTTTCCTGATCTATTTCTCGCTAGCCTTTGCCTTGAAAAAACCGGTTTTGCCGATAAACATAGTCGATAATGAGCCAATTAGAGCCGCACCGAAAATGCAAAGCAGCAGTACCAGAATCGACACGCCTGCGGACTGTGAACCAGTCGGATTTGTTGGTGTTACTGCAGCTGCTGAGAAGCTATGAACCGCGCCAGGGATGATTTTATCCGATATAAAATAGTCGGAACAATGATAGATTTCAAAGGTCAAATAATTATCTGCATCAACTACTGCCGACTGAATGCCCTCAAGTACGCCGGCTTGATCATAATAGTAATACAGATAGACCGTGTCGCCAGGCTTGCTCTTATCTGCCTTGATCTTGAAGGTGAATTTCCCCGGCAACTCGCCGTGGTAGCCAAAATGCAACTGATAAACGTCACTGCCCTCGGCGGCCAGCGAGAGTTGTTCGTCATATTCCATGTTCAATGAAAGATCCAGGTTTATCAAATCTGCGGGGATATCCTTTAAGTCATTGCCATCGATTGTGCAGGTGTAATCGCCAAAGTTCATTTCCAGTACGCCCTGCTTCTCTTTGAGCAGTTCGAGAACATCGACAGGCATCATCGGATCATCCTGCATCTGAGCGGTGAAGGTACCGCCTGGTTGCGTTCCGCCGAGGTCGCCGGCGATGGTCTCCCAAGGGTTAGGGGCGGTTGTCGGAGTCTCCACAGTCGTTTCGCTCGAAATAATTGTGGTCTCAGTTGGGCCGACTGTAGTTTCTGTAGTTGGACCCGGAGTTGGTTTCGGTCCAGGGGTCGGTGTCGGGCCAGGCGTCGGTTTCGGCGTTGGGGACGGCGTCGGTAAGACCACGGGGTTCGTGACGGTCTTGGAACCACCACTCGTAGAGACATCTTCAGGAATACCAATATCACTTAGTCGCTGAGCAATAACACCGGACAGTGACAACGATCCCGACGTTCCCTGTTCGGCAATGCATTCCAGTGTCACGGTTATCAAGGATACGGTCGTACTCGTATTGCCTGCGTTATCCCAAACGCCTTTGGGATTGCCCGATACAAGCTTGAAGAAACTGGCATCATAAACCAGATCAGCTTGCACACCGATAGCATCGGAAACTGTTACACTTACCGTATAGGTGCCCGATTGGCCCTTGCTGAGTGTGCTCGGACCCGAAATACTAAATTTCGCGCTCGCAGCGGCATAGACTGAAACAGGGAGCAGGAGCATGACCATGATAACGACCAGAAAAATGCATGTAAACTTCTTCATTGGTGTTCCTCACTTTGCTTTTATGGTGTATGTTCCCAAAATATGTGCGCGAATGTATAGGATATCGGTCACGTTGATCACACCGTCCTTGTTGATATCCGCGGCAGGTGATTGACAGAATAGCATGGCGTATGTGTCCAGAATATCGGCTCGGATGTAGAGAATGTCAGTAACGTTAATAAGTCCGTCGCCGCTGACATCGCCAAGAACCGACAGCCTTAGCTGATCACTGATAACGCCATCAATTAACAGATCAATCCTCATGTTGGTCGCAATTAGTTCGCCGGTATAAACATCCCCGGCAGCCGTGTAAATTACTAGATCAGAGGCACTGTTTCCCAGCTTGGATTTTAATTGTAAAACAGTTGTGCCAGCTGATATGCCGCTAATAACGAAATTATTCTGATCAATTGGATAGACTAATGATTCAATCTGATTGGCTTTGACAGTTACAACACAACTGGCAGTGAAGTTGCCATCGACTGTTGTTGCCGTAACTGTAGCGGTCCCCTTGTTTAATCCGCAAAGATAACCATTATGATTGACTTCGACGATATTACTGTCACTGGATGACCAGGTTACCGTACTATTTGTTGCTGTTGATGGAAATATTGTCACCTTCAATGGATTGACAAGCCCCCCGCCAATAGCTAAATCGATCGAGTTTCTATTTAAGGTTACTCCCGTTACAGGCGTCGCAGGTCTATACACATGAACTGTATAGGTTTTCTTCGATATTCCGTCCTGCGCAGTTACTTCAATCAGATAGTCGCGCGTGGTGCCCCCGGGGACTGATGTGGTGTAATTGATGGCTGAGGTATTGCCATTGATTCGAGTCGTGGCAAACATACTTGATGCTGATGCACTTATCGTGAAATTTAAAGTCTCCGCTGGGATCGTGACACTATATTCGATCGTACTTGCACTGAATGCTGGGCTTAGTGTGCCCGCTGTAATTGACAAGGAATAGAGATTCGTACTTGTCGAAGGTGATCTAACAACATGGATGGTATACGTTTTTTTCGTGACTCCATCACTCGCAGTGACTTCAACTGTCACGTCTTGAGACGCGCCTGTCCAAATCGTAACTGTTTTGTTCGTTGCGACAACACCATTTATTTTCATAACTGCAAGGCTATCATATTTCGTTGGTGTGATAACTGTTGATGATGTCATCTCGCTCAAAGTCAACGTATATGATGTTTTAAAAGGATCAAATGTTGGTGAAAGCACGCCAGCCGAAATGGTTAATCCCGATAGGTTAGCATTTATTTGTGGGCTGCGCGTCACGTTGATCGTGTATTCTCGTGTTTGCCCACTTTCGCCACCGGTAACTGTGATTTTAAAAGTATTCAAACCAAGATTAATCGTCTGTTCGCCAACATCACCGGAAACGATGCCATTACTGTCAAAGGCTGGTGCTGCGATGGTAAAGGCACTTTCATCCGTGGCCAATGAGATGTTGTATTCTTGAACCAGCGGATCAAAATTGCTGACTTCAGTGCTCCCGATTGAAACACTGGTTAATAGTGTGTCAACAACATATTCTTCCAAATAACAGTCACCGTTACTGTTTTTTTGCAGGGCAATGATCTTTTCACCATCATGCTGAAGGCTGATAAAATCTGAGTTTGAAGTCAAAGCAGGCAGTGCTGTATTGGTTGGCGATGAATATGACCGAAGCGTATTGCCATTGCCTGTGTAAAAGAGATTATTCGTCTGATCAAAACACATGGTGGTGAATGGATCCCCAAGTGTTTGCATGTAAATCATATCGCCAGCCTGCGTTGGTGTACTGGTAAAAACATTGCCGCTGCCGTTGTAGATGCAACTGCCATCTGGTGATATTTTCATATAGGTCGACATGCTGTAATCGCCATGATAGGGGGAATCATAATTCGTTGTAATTATTCCGTTGGCAATTTCGTAAGCATCGATATCTCTCGGACTTGTATCAGTTGTTATGGTGTAAATCTTTCCAGTCACCGGATTGATATCCATGTATGATTCAAACCGAACTGAATTGTTGTATGTCGATAAGTGCATTCCTGACTCACCTGAATAGGAAGAGATAATCGACCATTGTCCGGATCCAGGTGCCAGATACACATTCCCCTGCTCGTCAGCTTCGATATCAAACGGGTCGAGGTTTGTGTTGAAAACGGATGTAGTTTTAAAGGTAGAAGCATCAATGACGGCAAATGCGCCATATCCATTTTGGTTTGTTGGCAACGAGTAGACGTGACCAGTTCTCAAAAGCGAAAGATATATCTTGCCGTTTTTAATTGATATTTGTTCAGCTATCAGTGGAAAGCTCTTCTCGGTGATGATTCCGGTTTCATAATCTACTCGATATAAGCTATTGCCATCAACCTCTGTTAAATAGACCACAGGCCGTTCCGGATCAATCGCCATATCCAGTGGCGTGAACCCCAGATTGACCCGGCCGTCGAAGGTCTGTTCAATCGGGTCACTTTCCCGACGGGTGACGTTGAATGTATAAGTTATGGATTCGCCGCTTGTCTGATCAGTACAGATTATCGACAAAACATTTTCTCCTACAGCAAGCTCAACATCGCAAATATCACCCGTTATATCAGATGATTCGTATGACGGGATAGCCTCAATATTTATAGTGGTCATGGTGTTTGGTACTTCACCGTAATCGATCGAAGTCATTAATGGATAAAATTCGCTATAGGCGTCGCCGTTAACTTTTAATTGTTTAAGCATCGACGACTCGGGAATATGATTGAAGATTAGGCTCATGTCATCATCATATGTTCCTACAATAATATTACCAATCGAACATAATATATACTTGCTTGTGCTGGGCATGGGAATAGTCCGAACAAAAGAAAAATCAGAAGCATCATAGACAAATATTAGTCGATCATAAACTACGTAGATCAAATTTTCGACTTCGTTGACGACAGCAGTTCCTGATGATATGTTTTTATTATAAATTAAATCAAAAGCCGCTTCAGCCCCGCAGGACATCACTTTACCATTGCTGCAAACCAAATTTTGACCATCTGGCATAATATTGATATTTTCTGCAGAATAGGGAACCGACTTTTGGAAACTAATCACACCATCAACAACCTTGTAGGAACTGACCGCATAGCTACTGGCAGTATAAAGATTGCTACTAACATTGTTTATTTCGATGTCCGATACCGCTGTGCAATTGCACGATGACGTTTGGCTACCGGTTTCAATTTTGTAAGCATGAATTGTATACCTATTATGTGTATAAATGTAGTTTTCATCAGCTGTAAAGCCAAAGACATCCATGTTTACGGTGATAATTTTATCTATTGTTAGCGACGTAGGATCAATAATCGCCACGCTGTCAAGTCCAGATGTCGGCAAATACATTGACACAAGTAGTTTCCCGCCCGCAAAGGCAATATTTACAGGACAATTCGGCAAGGGTAATGATTTAAATATACCGGAATCAAGATTGGCAGAGCAGATCTGATTCCCTACATTATCAGACATGAAAATAGTATTACTATCAGGCGATGCAATGGTTGCATTTGGGTGAAAATAGTTAGTGCTATTAAAATATGTGTCAGCTGCAAAATTGAGTGCTCGTCTTACAATGACATTATACTTTTTTACTGTAACTAAATCAGGTGCAATAACAGAGATTGATATTACTTGCGACTCACCAGGGTCTATCGACAGATCCATGTAATTACAAAATAATCCATTAATTATAATCGATGCATTGGCATCCGCAGCAGTGACCGAGAGGGTGGTCATTCCATCATCGATTGGCATTTCAACAAGATAATCAGTTTTGTTTACCTCGAATGATGGACTGATCTCTCCTGTTGTCATTGTTAGTGATTCAAGATCCGCTAGAGATGATGGCGAACCGATCGTTGAGTAGATATTATAGTTGCATGTTTTTGACCAATCGCTTGATGTAACTTCAACACGCGTTTGGGTTGTACTGTTTTCGTTAATATTGACATCGACTTTTGGCCCACACTGGCCTCCGCTGACAATGTATGCAGATATATCCTCAGGTGTTGCGGTTACTCGATAGTTACTGTTAGCATTTACATAGTAATCGAATGTTGCGGCACTAAAAGCAGGGGACAACACTTGGTCATTAGTAAGACTTAAACTGCTTAGTCTTGATGATTTTAGCGAAGCTGAATTGGATAAAATCAATTTTATAGTTAAATAATATGATGACCCGATTTCATCGCCCGCGTACCATGACTTCAGAATGTAGGTTTTCCCTGAATACAGTTCTAGCTCCAAACTATCGGTTCCAGAATATAATACTTCCCGTGCCGAATTAAGTACTTCCAACCCATTACTCTGAGAATCAAGATAGTTATTAAAGGAATACGTACCTGATACTGTTGGACTGAATTGCCATTCCGAATAATCATCAGGGCCATAGGAACTCACACCTAGAGTGTAGTTTAACGGAAATACTGGCAATGTTCTTATTGCTGTATCATAGGGTGGTGGATCGCTATCGTTTAGATTAGCTTTACCACAATACCACTTCAACTCGTTACTAATAAGATCTGGCAATCTTTCAAGTGTTGGAGTGCTTATATCGGTTTTATAAACTACGCTATATACATTTTGGTAAAACGTGTCACTCGTATCATCACCTACGCCGGCGAAAAGTGAAATCATCCCGCCAGCATCGGTAAAGCCGTCCAGAGTTATCGCATCTGTCAGGTCAATTACGACCGTCGCTGTGCTCGCAGCCGAAGTACCCGCAAAAGAGTAATCACCACCCCAATGGCCGCTGAATACATAATCAGTGTATCCGTTTTGGGGCGAACCTGCTTCGTTCCAATTGACACCACTATAAAGCCAGAACTGATCACGGCGCGACGTAGAGAGCGTGATCTCCGCTGTTGCCACCGGTACATATTCGTCCTGGGCGATGATGTAGACCATTTCGTTGCCGGCGATCACGCCCAGATGGCCGTTGGCATCCTGCAGGGCATCGTAGCTCAGCCAGATGAAGCCATCATTCCCCCATTCGGTCCCCCAGGAGTTGGCAATCTTCAGAGCGCCTTTTTCAAAGCTGTCGACGACGGCGTCAGCATCGATGTCCACCCAGAGGTCATCGTTGTAGCCGACAACCGTCATCGAATGGCCGCTGTAGCTTTCGGTATCGGCGACGACCATGCCGTCGCTGACGTATTGACCGACAAAGGCGTCGTCGCTGGCCGTGCTGGGGTCGTCGGCAATGGTCTTGTCGTTTTGCCAGTCGTAAATGTAATCCGTGCCAAAAACCAGCACATGACCGTTGTTGATCGTTTGTCGAATTTGGTCCAGCCCTTCGGTGGTGTTGACGTCAAGGATCAGCCCGATGTCGGCGATACGGTTTTTGAGGGCGTCATTGTAGATGGCCGCGGTCTGGGGGTATTCCCGATACTGCAGTGGATTGACGACGTTTGTGCCGATGAAATCATAGCCGTTGTACTGATAGGCGGTCATCGATGTTTCGTCGATGAAAGGGGCACCGCGTGTATAAAGCGTGAGCAGATTGCCGTAAATGGATGATCCTGTGTCCTCGCCGTCGTTGTTGAGATTGTAGCAGAATTTGGGCGAAAGAATCTGATCGGGGTTGGCGGCAAGATCAATGTTTCGCTTGGCTGCCGTCTCGTAAGTTGCGGCATAATAGGTGGTCGAAAAACTCGAGCAAGCACCAATGTAGCCCTGATCGCCGATGGCCGGAAAATGACCGCTCAGGCTTAAGTCGACCGTCGCCGGCAACAAATCGGGGATATCCGAATAGTTCTTCATAAGAGAAGATGCAGAATAAGTCGGCAGACCTTGCTGCTTCAGCGCTTCATTGATGCGATTGACGCCTTCGGTGTTAGGCAAAACCATTTCCGTGACCTGCGCGGTGTCTTCGAAAAGTTTAACTTCGCGATCGGTCGGTGCAATCAACCCGGTTCTTGGGCCTTGATCGTTTGTAGCAGCCGGGTCTTCGGCATAGACGCCGCTCGGCAACATGGTGATTAATAAAGCGGCAACCAGCAGAATCGCGAATGTCTTTCTCATGTCCTACCCTCCAAGTTTAACGCCAACAATTTCTCTGAGTCTTAAAAATGGAACAGACGCTGCGCAGTGTCACAATATGTCATTCAATATGATATAAAATATTGATCAATTTATCATTTTATTGAGTTTTAATATTATTTTTATCATTATACTTTATCGTAATTTAAATGGCTAGATATATTTTCACTAATATTTAATGTGCTCAGTAACACTGTTTGGTGTCACAAAATGTCATTCTTTGGTCGGCAGATTGGATTCTATATGATGCAATTTGGTTTTAAATTAATAAAAAGGTGGAGAGGCTATCTGTAAAAGAATTCATCATATTATTGTTCTGCGTTTAAATAGCACGATTGTTTTTGTATTGTGCCGAATTTGTCGGTTATCGCCCTTTATCCTTGAACTTTCGGGATGTTTATCGGATAATTGAACCATACAGAGGGGGACATTTTTATGCGTTTTAACTTGCTTCATCCAGCTGATCAGCTGACCATGATCATGGAGAGAATTTACAGGTACGGTATGACCACCACCTCGGGCGGCAATCTGTCGCTGCTTGATGAGAACGGCGATATTTGGATCACACCGGGTGGCGTCGACAAGGGGTCGCTGACGCGGGACGACATGATCCGCATCAGCCCCGACGGCACGATTACCGGCAAGCACAAGCCGTCGAGCGAGTGGCCTTTCCACCGGTCGGTCTATCAGCGCCGGCCGGACATCCGCGCCGTGCTGCACGCGCACCCGTCGGCGCTGGTGGCCTTCAGCATCGTGCGTCGCCTGCCCGACGTGCGGATCATTCCCAACATCAACCTGGTCTGCGGTGAGATCACCATGGCCCCCTACGGCCTGCCGGGCAGCGACGAACTGGGCGAGAAAATCGCCAGTGAATTTGACCGCGGTTTCTCGACCGTCGTGCTGGAAAACCACGGCGTGGTCATCGGTTCCAAGGATCTTTTCGAAGCCTTTAAAGCCTTTGAGACGCTGGAGTTTTGCGCCCGACTGGAAATCAATGCGCTGCAGCTCGGTCCGGTCCATTCGCTGGACGACCGCCTGATCGAAATCTCGCGGCAGAAGAACCTTCAAATCCACGAAGATTTCGTCCCGGACCAGCATTCCAGCGAAGAATGCGCCGCCCGGCGCGACATGATCCGCCTGATCCGCCGCTCCTACGACCAACAGTTGTTCACAAGCACCCAGGGCACCTATTCTGTTCGCCTGGCCAACGGTTACCTCCTGATCACGCCGTATGGCAAGGATCGCAAATACCTCGAACCCGAGGATCTGGTGCTGGTCTGTGACGGCAAGTGCGAGGCCGGTCACGACCCCAGCCGTTCGCTGGCGCTGCACCAGGCGATTTATGACCGCCACCCCGACATCAATTCGATCATGATTGCCCACCCGCCGCACATCATGGCCTTCGCCGTCACCAAAGCCGTCTTTGATTCGCGGACAATTCCCGAAAGCTACATCATGCTCCGCAATGTGCCCAAAGTGCCCTATGGTGCTAACTTCCTGCAGCCGGGCATGACGGCCGATCTGATCTCGGACAGTTCGCCGGTTCTGCTCTGCGAAAACGACTGTGTGATCGTCACCGGCAGCAATCTGCTTAATGCTTTTGACCGCCTGGAGGTGGCCGAATTCACGGCATCAGCGATCATAGCCAGTGTCGGTCTGGGCTCCATCGTGCAGATCTCCGCACAGGAAGTGGCTGACCTTCACGTTGCCTTCAAGCTCAAGGATTAGATCAGTATGCTGACCGCCGTCGTTGTCAAGCTGAACGGACCGGACTTTTTCGCGCCTGGCCGGCTCTTGGCGCAACCGGTATTTGCCCGCCGCTTGATGGACGCCGCCACCGCCTGCTGCCGGGACGGCTGGATGCCGCTCTGGCTGCTGGACAACGAGGCGCCGACCGATTGGCCGGGGGCCGATCGTTTCACGGCGATCGACAGCCGTCTGCTCGCTTGGATCGACAGCCCGGATGAGTTTTGGCTGGCCGTTAGCGCCGAGCATCTTGCAGCGTTGCTGCCGCAGATCACCCGGCTGGCTGTGATCGAATATGCAGGCCTTGATCTGCCAGCGCAAGAGTTGCTGCCGGACTTTGCGCCGACAAATCTTGGCTTTGAGCGGTTAGACAAGACCGCCGCGTCCGACGATCTGACGATCTGGCAGCGCCTGACGAGCGCCGCGATCATCACCGCGCTGACGGCTGACGGCGCCTGTGATTTGCATTTGCATACCAACCGCTCCGACGGCGCCGATTCACCGGAAGAACTGGTGGACCGGGTGCTGGCCAGCGGCCTCTCAGCCTTCGCCATCACCGACCACGACAACCTCGCCGCCCTCGAACCCGCGCGCGCCTGCCTCGCGCAGCGTTTGGCCGCAACCGGCCGCGACGTCAGGTTTGTGCCCGGCGTCGAGCTGTCGATCATTGACGAGCGCGAGCTTCATCTCCTGGGTTATTTCCCGCGCGGCGGCTACGAGGTCATTGAACAATTTCTCGTTCGCCAGCGCGCCACGCGCCGTCAGCGCAACCGTGACATGATCGATAAGTTGCAGGCGTTGGGCTACCCGATCAGTTTGGCCGATTTTGAAGCGGCCGGCGACGGCACGATCGGCCGTCTGCAAGCGGCGATCATGCTGCGCGACCAGGGGCATGTTGAGAGCATCGACAAGGCCTTCGAAAAACTGCTGGGCTACGGTCGTCCCGCCTACGTTGACCGCCCGCGTCCAACCGCCGCCGAGGCCATCTGGCTGATCCGCCAGGCTGGCGGCGTAGCGGTGCTGGCTCATCCGGCACTGTATCGCTGGTGCGGCGGCCTACCCATCGTTGCCGAACGGCTGATCAATAAGCTCGAACAGCTCAAGGCGCTCGGCTTGCAGGGCGTTGAGGCCTTTCACGGTGAAGCGTCGGCGGCCCTGCAGCAGGAAATCTCAGCGGCCGCGCTGGCGTTGAGGCTGATCCGAACGGCTGGCAGTGACGACCACGGCGCCAACAAGGCGCATACCGTGCTGTATACTGCTGACATCCGCTGGCTGCCGTCTACAGAGATTCTGGTTGTCGCCGCGTTAATAGCCGGCTGCGACGACCAGCAGCGGCCTGCCTGGCTGGTCACGCGCCGCAGTTCGGCTGGACACGGGCAGGGGTTGTGGGAACTGCCGGGCGGCAAGATTGAGCCCGGCGAAAATGCCGCCGTCGCGCTGGCTCGCGAGCTGCAAGAGGAGCTGGGCGTCACCGCCACCGTTGGCGAACGGCGGTTCGTCCTGACCCATGACTACCCCGAGCGTCGGGTCGTGCTGGTTGTTCTCAACGCCGAACTGCAAGAAAAAACCTGGCAGTTGTCGGTGCACGACGATGCCAGGTTTGTCACGGCTGAGGATGCTTTGCAGATGGCGTTGCTGCCGGCCGATTACGTTATCTTTGCAGCGCTACAAAAGGCGGCTCTTGATCATTAAGGATCAGGGATCGTTGGTTAAGTCGGTGCCGTCGTTTCGGTCGTTTCAGTCGAAGTTGGCGCTGTATTCTCGGTCGTTGTCGGCACAGTCGTTTCGGTCGGTGTCACCGGCGGGCCCACTTCGAAGATCTGGTTCAGCGGTTTGTAAACGCTGGTAAAGGCAACTTCACGCTTGAATTCCTTGCCGTCTTTCATCCAAATCTTGTAGGCAATCGCCGAGCGGCCGGTGTGCGAACCGCGTACTTCGACGCGCGCGCCCGGTGCCAGACTCGGGTTCAAAACTTCGGTCGGCGGCGCGGTGACAGCGATGGTGCCGGTGACGTTGGCTTTCAGTACGATGCTGACACCTGGATCAAGCAAGCGGCCATAAATCTGGAAGACAATCGACGGCTTGTTGTAGTAGCAGACGATGGCGACCGGGTATTCTGTATCGTTGGTGAATTTGAAGTTGGGCCCGTCCCAGCTGACCGTCGCGTCCAGACCGACATCGGTGTAGTCGCTTGGCCAGGAGTGCGGGTGGCGTTCGTCAATCTGGAGATCAGCCTTGAGCACCGCTTGGCACAGCGTCGTATTGGGCTGGCAGATGCCGCCGCCCAGTTCCTGAATCAGGATGCCACCGCGAATACCGCCGGCTTCCTTGAAGCCCTTGGCTGCGGTCCGCTCACCGATGAAGCCGTTGAACGAGAAGGATTCGCCCGGTTGGAGCACCAGCCCATTGATCATTTTACAGATCAGTCGGATATTTGAATCACGGGGTGAATTTACTTTTTGTGCCAAGGTAACAGCCTCGGATACCAGCCCCAGCTTGGCTTCCATCGCTGCGGTGTCCAGACCGGTCGTGTTCGCCGTAGCCGTCAGCATGACCGTCCGGCCGGTTTTACCGGCCGCCAGAAGTTCGAGCACGGCTGTCGCCGCCGCTTCGCTGTCGATCGTGCGGCCTGGCGTACCGGCCACAATGATGAACTTTTTGGTCACCAGATCAAAGCCCGTGGCTATGGCGCCGGCAGGCGCAATGTTGAGGCTGTCTGCTTTGGCGACAATCCGGTCATGTGAAGCTGATGGATCAAATTTTTGGGTGATGACAAAGTGCTTCGGCTCGGCAGCCACGGCTGCGACGGCTTCGTAGCGCTCGCGAGCATTCTCGTATTCATCGGTTTGCTCACTGTCGCGGCCGATGGCCCAGGCTTGATCCAGCACCGCCAGCCAGTCGGTCGAGACGACCATATCATCGGCGGTCAGCACCAGTGTCTCGTCATCCAACTTCAGGGTTGTCGTGAAGGAGTCGTACCAGGTTTGATTCCGCTCGGCAAAGATGGCTTTGGCTTCTTCGTAGGTTTTGCCGCCCAAGTCAATATCATCGATGAAAATTCCATCAAAAAACGTGTTTTGATTGAGTGTCGCGTTCATCTCAACCAGTTTGCCCGCGCGAGCCTGTTCGGCTTGCACCTGACCGAGGTAGCTGAACCCGAAATAGCCGACGACAATCAGCGCCAGCAAGGCAACCGCGGCAACCGGCATAAGCCACACTGGTCTGGCTTTTTTAAGGGTCGGTTCAATTTTATCTGATTGCTCGATGTCTTCTGCCAGCTCATTGTTGTCCTGTTTAACTTCTTCTGTCATGGATTTTACCTTCCGAAGTTTAATAGATTATCCGTCGGATAGAAACGACGGGATTGCTTGGTTTTAATGTGCCATAAAGGACATAGCCCTTGCTGTGCGCCGCGTGGATGTACTGGCCGCCGCCGATGTAAATGCCAACGTGATCACACTGGCCTAGGGGGCTGCTCCAGTCAAAGCAGATGATGTCGCCAATTTCGATATCCTCGAGAGAAACCGGTGCGCCGTTGTTGACCTGCGTTTTGGCCGATCGATTCAATGTGATGCCAAACAACTTCTGGTAAATATAGGTGGTCAGGCCGGTGCAGTCAAAGCCGCTCATGTCTTCGCTGCCATAGACATACTTGACCCCCAGGCAGGATTTGGCCAGGGCGACAATTTGATCTTTTTGCTCGGCAGTCAGCGTACTGCCGGGGTTGGCGGCTTCGGGATAATAGCCAAACGTCTGGCGCGGGGCTGGCGTCGGGGCGGGGGTCGGTTTGAGCACGACCTCTGTGGTAATAAATTCAGACAGCACAAAACCGATTTGGCCGCTGGCAGTCTGTACTCTGGACCAAGTGATACCGTAGCCCAGCCGCGTCACCTGATCGGCGATGGTCACTTTGGTCAAGATCGTGGCACTGGTGTTGGGCAGTTCGCGCACGTTGACCGTGTTCTTGCGAACATAGTGGAGCGTCGAGTCCGCGGTAAAAACCTCGACCGGCATGCCTTCCTGCAGGACGCCATTGGCGTCGTAAATCACAGGATAGGGCGTCGGGCCAAGTGCTTCGGTCGTTGCTGTGGTTGTTGTGTCACCACGATTGGGCTGCCGATCGGGATCGTCGATATCGATGTTGTTGCCTGGACCGGCAACTGCATGGTAAGTCTCTTGGGTCGCCGCGGCCATTTGGGTGGCGGCCGTCCCATACTGCAGCAATTGTGGCTGAATCACCGATGAAAAGATGAACAGCGTCGCCAGAACAAGCGCTATCGCGGTGCCCGGCAGGGCACGTTTCAACAGGCGTACGGCCTTGCGCGGCAGCGTCGGTGCCTCGATGGTCACCGGGCGGCAATCGTTCTGTGGGGCTTCCGGCAGCTGTTCTTTCACCTGATTAATTCTCATGAGTTACAAACTTCCAATCAATAATTCTACCAAAATATCAAGCCCATTATACATGAACGGGTGACTTTCTGATAGCCTTTGCGACGATTTTTAATCAAACAGCTGGATATTTGTCAAAAATTCCATGATTTCTTCCGGCCCGTTTACGACAGTGGCTCCGGTTTCCAACAGTCGCTGGCGGGAATTGTGACCGCCTTCCATCAGCAGGCAGGCGCAGCCCAAGGCGCTGGCTACAGCATAATCATGGGTGGTATCGCCAATCAACAGAGATTTTTGCGGATCGAAATCCTGATCAGCAAACCATTTCAAGGCCATCTCCAATTTGCTTTTGCCTTCGATGTCGTCAAGGCCGATAATCGCGTCAAAAAAACCATCTAACGCAAAATGACCGGTCTGCTCCAGCAAGAATTCGCGCTTGGTTGCCGACAGCAAAATCTGCCGCACCCCCCGCGCATTGATGCCGTCTAAAGTTTCCAGCACCTGATGGCGCAACGGGCAGGCGAAGCTCGCCGGCTGATAAATATCCATGTATTCGGCTGCCAAAATCGAAAACGGCTCGGCGGCGAAATCAAAGCCCAGTTTGCTGTAGTAATTGACTACCGGAAAATCAAAGACGTCCCGATAGTCATCACGCCCCAAAAGGGCCAACCCGCGACGTCCCAGCATCGCGTTGATCGTGTCCAGACACAGGCCTCAAAATCATCAAGGACTGTGCCGTTAAAATCCCAGATCACTGCTCTTTTCATCGTGCGGTCAATCCAATTTCAGATACATGACAAAATCATCCATCACATAGCCGCCGCCAATGTCATTGACCACCGATTCTGTTTTGACAAAGCCGATTTTCTCGTAGGCAACAATGGACTGGCTGTTGTACTTGTTGACCGTCAGCCAGATGCTGTGCAGCTTGCTTTCCCGGCAACGTTTGATCAGCAGATTGATCGTCTGACGACCCAGACTCAGCTGACGAAATTTTCGGTCGATGTAGATTTTACTCAAAAACATCGTTTTTTCTGGTTTGTTGATTTTGATCGCCAGGTAACCAGCCGCTTCGCCGCCGCACGCAATAATGCTGTATTCGAAGCCCTTGTCGCTGATATCCTGCCAAATCTGTTGCGGGTTTTGAAATTTTTCCAGCATATAGTCGACTTGGGCCTGTCCGATAATGGCCGGATAATATTCCCGCCAGATGCGGTCGGCCAGTCGCGCGACTTCGGCTGCCAGCGCCGGGGTGTCGACCGCGATCAACGTGACCGGTTTTTCCACATCTGCCGCCCATGCTTGGCCGTCTTGGATCAATCCATTCTTCACGCAATTTCGTCCTTCCTCTTTGGCGGCATACATGGCAACGTCGGCTGATTCAATGACCATCGACACATCCGAAGCTGCTTTGACGTGCATCATGCTGACACCGATGCTGACGGTTACAACCTTGGCAGCTGATGCGTATCCGTGACTGATCCGAAGCGCTTCGACCTGACGGCGAATGCTCTCGGCCTGATCGGTCAGCGTTTTCTCGTTGGCATTAAACAACAGCACAATGAATTCTTCGCCGCCCCAGCGTGCCGCAATGGCCGTCGGCGACTGGACTGTCGCCGCCAATACGCCCGCAATAGCTGCCAGCACCTGATCGCCGGCCGGGTGGCCATAATGATCATTGTAAAGTTTAAAATTGTCAATGTCCATCATCATCACGGCGAGATTGCTGATTGGCTGCTCGTTTTGTTCAAAGGTCTGGCTGATGAAGTTGCGCAGACCTCGTCGGTTGGCCAAACCGGTCAACTCGTCGATCAACGACAACTGGTGGAGCTGAAAATTGGCTTTGATCAGTTGATCGTTAATCTGCTCGATTTGCGAGTTTTGCGAAGTGAGCTGTGCGTTGGCTTTGAGCAATTTCAGATGGGTGGCAAGACCGCGGTAATAAACAACTTGCAGCAGAAGTGCCGACAAAAAGGCGACGATCGTAAAGAGGATGACATTAATGTAGTGGCTGAGCAAATGTGGCGGATCGGTGACATAGAATGGCAGTCCGATTAACAAGATCAGCACGCCGGCGGCATAAGCTGCGAGCAAGCGCTTCCACTCGATGATAAAGACGACTGAGCACCCGATGATATTAATGGTAAAGACCATCATTTCCAGGTAGAGGCCATGGTTGATCAGGGTGATCACACTGCCCCAGCAAATGACGAAAACTACGTAGAACCAGACCGCTGCTTCCAGCCAACCGATCTGAGACTGTTCCAATTTGTCCGGATTTAATTTGCGTGAAAACAACACGAGATAAGAAGCTGATATCAAGATCATAATGCCCAGCATAACCAGATAGTTAACATACGGCATCACTGCACGGATTTTGAGGGTCAGGCCGCAAATAACCAAAACCGTAAACAGCGCTGAAAAAGCCAGAATGAAGGCAACCATCTTCCGGCCTCGGTGAAAATTATCGACCAAGGCATGCTGCCGAATAACGGCGGTGTCAAGTACTGGGGCGTGGGCGAAAATGAAACGGTTTTGCATGGACATGAGGAGCACTCCTCCCCGTTGAGATCAGAAGTTTCTATGCCTTAATTATACCACTAAACGTTCCCGGTCAGCACATGCAATAATCGCCCGCGGGCCAGCTCGGCCAGCTTTTGCAGGCGTTTCACGGCGAGCGGCGGCGGCTCCGGCATCTGGTAATCCGGGTGGTGACGGGTCAGGTGCAGCGGTATTTCTGGATTGATATCAGCCAGCCAGGCGGCCAAATCCCGGATGTCCTCATCGCGGTCGTTCAAGCCTGGCAGCAGCAGCGTCGTGATCTCAACATGGCAGCCGGCTGCGACCGCAGCGGTAATGGTCTGTTGGACTGTCGCGATGTCGCCGCCGCAAATTTTGCTGTAGAAATCACCGTCCCAGGCCTTGAGGTCGATGTTCAGAGCATCGATCCAAGGCAGCAACTCGTCCAGCGGCTCTGGCTCGATAAAGCCGTTGGTGACCAGTACATTTTTCAGGCCGGCCGCGCGGATCAGTCGGGCACATTCCAACACAAATTCAAAGCCGATCAGCGGCTCATTGTAAGTGAAAGCCAGCCCGATGTTCTGATCCGGCACCATTTTGCGGGCGATGTCAACCAACTGCGCGGGGCTGAGCTCACGGAACGGTGCCTCCTGCTGGGCGATTTCCCAGTTCTGGCAAAAGCCGCAGCGGAAATTGCAGCCAAAGGATCCGATCGACAGGATACGGGTGCCCGGCAAAAAGAAGGCAAGCGGCTTTTTTTCAATCGGGTCGAGCGCTAGCGCGGTGACCTTGCCATAGTTCCAGGCGATCAATCGCCCGTCGATATTTTTGCGTGCGTGGCAGAGACCGCTTTGACCTGGCTTGATGCGGCAGTGATGCGGACATAGACGGCATTCGGCGACACCCTCGGGCTGTGCCAGCCAATATCGGGCTTCTATTTCCTGCGCCATGGTTTTCCTCGTTTCAGATGTAACGCGTGACCTTGAAACGCTGGATCTTGAAATCCTCATCCGCTCGAATACCAGCCTTGCGGCAGGCAATCGTCAGTTGTTCATCGACCGTATCGACACCCTCAAGGTCGGGCAGCAGCAGGCCAGAGCGGCCGCCGCTTCTGACGATAACGCCGTAGACGAGCGGATCGAGCTGGCTGTGGTCGGTAATCGGCTCAGCTGCACCCAGGACGTCGACGCTGTAGGTCAAGTCGTCAAGTTCATCAGCCTCGACCGGCGCAAAACGCGGGTCACGACAGCCGGCGCTGATGGCATTCTGAATGATCTCGTCGACCAGATTGGTCGTCGTCGGGCTGGTCGTGCCGATGCAACCGCGCAGGTCGCCGAATTTTTTGAGCGATACAAAAACGCCCGCTTTTGCTTTAAACAAATGTGCCACCTCAGGCTCGGCCCGGAAATCGGCAGCAATCAGATGCTTGCCCTCGCGCACATAGGCTTCCAGGGTCGCCCGCGCGATGCGCACAGGCGGCTGACTCATGCTCTGATGACGCGCGGCCTGTTCGCGCTGTATCATCAAGCCCTCCTGCATCGCATTCGCGACCGGTTCAGGAAACTTGAGGTCGGGCTGAATGACCGCCACGCAATAACCGATGCCGTAGGGCGCTTCATAGCTTTCCAATCGGGTCTCGACCGCCTGGTGATTGAAGGCACCGCACAGCATGACCAGCGAGCGGTAGCCACATTCGGCCGATCGCTCACGCAGCTGGCCATCGATCCCCAGCAGCCGCGACAGGTCACCCGCCCGCAAGCAGTCGGTCAGCTCATCGTCAAATTTTGCCCCCTCCGGTACACTGCCGTAAGGACTTTCGTCATTGACCTTGTGCGACTGATCGCCGCTGGCGACGATGACGACGCGGCGGCCCAGACGCTCGGCCGCCTGACGGATCAGCTCGCCGACACGATAAACTTTGGCCAGCGGCAGGCCGGAGCAGGACATCGCCACCACTCGAAAGCTCGGGAATTGCTCATGCAGGAACCACAGCGGCACAAAAACCGCATGATCCATCTCGCTGTCGATTTGGTGCTGCCGCTTCTCCTCAGCCGATAATGTGCCGCCAGAAATGCCGGCTGCTTTGACGCTGCTGATGATGCCGTGCAAGAGTTGATCGTCCTGTTTGAAGCTGAGCCGGCTGTGCGGGGCACCAAAGCGTGCCATACTGCCGGTCAGTTCCGGATTGTCATAGAAGAAAACATAATCGCTGAAAAGCGGTGCGTGCGGCGAAATGATGACCACTGTTTCGGGTTGGAGCCGGGCGAAGTCAGCCCCAAGACGCTGCATGGCCACCACGGTGGCTTCGGCTTTGATCGGCTCGCGGCTGACGCCTGGTACGATAACCGGCGGATGCGGCATGAGATAACCGGCTACGATCGGAAAATCATCGGCCACATCGATCACTCCCTTCAAACTGCTGCTTAACAGCACCCGTTTGTTCGTATTTCTGCTAATATTATATCATGCCATCTGTTCCTTGAATGACAACCTCATCGCCGTCCCAACTGAATTCAGCATTGAGGCCGGCTTTTTGGGTAATTTTTTGCATGTAGGCCATGACGGTTTCGCCACCGTTCTGGCGTGAAACCACAATCGGCAGGCCCTCTTGATTGACGATCATGGGAATAAACCGAGTCTCAACAATATGGCCGTCGTTGATGATGCACTTCGCCATGATGGTGTAAATGGCTTCAGGATGAAACGGGTAGGTTGGATAGTCAGGGTCGGGTGTGAAGCCAAACATTTCAATCCGCTTTTGCGCCCATTCCTCGGGGTTGAACAAATCGTTTGAGACACCCTTGTTGGCTTTAAAATCCGGTCGAAGCGACGGAACCCAGGCGATGAAATTGTTGAGGCCGTGGTAGATGGTTTTCCCTTGATAGACTTCAATGCCGTGCAGAATATGGGCATGCGAACTGAAGATGATGTCGGCACCCGCGTCGATGGCGCCGTGGGAGACGATTTGTTCGTATTCGGCCAGTTTGACCGGCTTGTGCACCAGCCCCTTGTGGAGATAAACGCAAAGGACGTCACAGCGCGAGCGCAGGCTGCGGATGTCGGTCTTCATTTGCTCAAAGGAAGCCGTTTCAGGCCATGTGCGAACGGTTTCGGGGTTGCCGCCGGGGTTGGCAATGTTGCCAAGATCATATCGCGAGATGATATTGACATAAGCGCAACCGGGCTTCCGGCGTGTGGCCGAGGTCATCTTGGGACCGGTACAGTTGTAGCTTAGCATGCCGATTTTAATCCCGTTGATCTCAATAATGGCGGGTTTTCTGGCTTCATCGATGTTGAGTCCGACGCCTGCCACCGGAAGAGCGTGCTCATTGAGCCAGGTGAGGGTGTCGATGATGCCAATTTCCTTCGCGTCGTAAATGTGGTTGGCTGCCATTGACAGCATATCGAAACGGCTGGCAAGCGGTGTCAGATTTATTAATTTACGGCTTAAATCAGCAAACTCCGGCGCGCGGTCGCTGTAGGGTACTTCGAGGTGACCCATGACAACATCGGCATCAGCCAACATGGCATCGACTCCGACAAAGCAGGCTTCTGCGTTATCTCCCAGGATGATGTCACCGGTTGCCAGAAGGGAGATCGGGGCATGGAGATGTTTCATGATTATCGCAACCTTCTTTATAGCAGTTTTTGGAGTCGGCAGAAATTCAAAATGTCTTCAACTAATTCTGCCCTGTGCTCAACTTCCAGGCCGTGTGTGGCATTCTGGTAGATGATGAGCTTTGAGTTTTTGACCGCTTTGCAGGAGCGCAATAAATTTTCCGGGAGAGAAATGTGATCCTGCATGCCGCCCAGCATGAGCGTCGGGACGTCGATTTGGCTCATGACTTCAATCAGTTCGGTTTCTGTTTTGATTCTCGGGAACGGCTTTTTAGGATTAATCCTTGCTTCCTCAGGCGTCATTGCCGCAAACGACTGCAAAAATTCCTGATCAGCTGCTTGCAACCTGGCCAATTCTTCAGCTGATTCGTTGCCGCGCAAGACTCGTCTGAAGTGTTTATTCATTTTTTCGGTGAATGCTTTCCAGCTTTCGGGTGTTTCGGCGGCGCGAATGGTTGCCAGCCGGGCCTCCCCGGTCTCCTGCCCGTCACGGCTGTGCGGGCCTCCGACGACACTTAAAAAGGCGAGAAGGCGCTCGTGATGGTTGGTACAGAGTGTCCATCCGATGCCGGCGCCATGTGAAACGCCGGCGTATATAAATTTTTCAATGCCAATGGCAGCGGCAAAATCACAGACATCCTGTGCCCATATGTCGTACCAATCATCACCATAATCTTCCAAGACGTGTGTCGATTGCCCATAACCGCGGATTGTAATGTTGTAGACGTGAAAGCCGCGATCAGCCAGATCGATCGTAAAACTGCTCCCCTTGGCGTGAAACTGCTGGGCACAGAGCAGCACGACATCGCCGCCGCCATATTCCTCGTAGTATAAACTGATGTCTTTGATCTTGATTGTCGGCATGGTTTAGGACTCCTTTTTATACAAATAACAGGCAACCTGATGGTTGTTGTCATAGCTCTCCAAAAGCGGGCTTTCCTCTCGGCAGCGAGGCATCACCCGTGGGCAGCGGTCGCTAAAGCCACAACCGGGAGGACGTTTGATCAGGCTTGGCACTTCGCCGGGAACGATGACTTTCTGCCGCTGGCTTTCCACGGACGGATCGGGGATTGGTATGGCGGCCAGAAGGGCCTGCGTGTAGGGGTGCAAGGGGTTCTGATAAATATCGCCGCAGGCCGCGAATTCAACGATTCGCCCGAGATACATCACATAGATATTGTCACTGATGTGTTTCACGACCGAAAGATCATGGGCGATGAACAGGTAGGAAATGCCCAGACGAGCCTGTAAGTCTTCCAGAAGGTTGATGATCTGAGCTTGAATGGAAACATCAAGCGCGGAAATCGGTTCGTCGCAGACAATCAAGTCGGGGTTGCTGGCCAGTGCTCGGGCAATGCCGATCCGCTGCCGCTGGCCACCTGAAAACTCATGAGCGACACGATCTTTCAGCGACGGATCCAGGCCGACCAATACAAATAGCTCATTGACCCGCTTGTCATATTCTGCACGGGAACGAGTCAGCCGATGAATCAGGAGCGGTTCGCCAACCAAATCACCGGCCGCTTTGCGCGGGTCAAGCGAACTGTAGGGATCCTGAAAAATGATCTGGATGTTGCGCCGTTCTTTTCGTAAACGCTCGCCGGTCAAATCGGAAAACACCCTGCCGTTGAATGTTGTCGTTCCCGTAAACCCCGAATAGAGTTTCAGGATGCATTTGGCGACCGTTGTTTTGCCGCATCCTGATTCGCCAACCAGTCCCAGGGTTTTGCCGCGGCTTAAATCAAACGAAACGTTGTCGACGGCAGTCACATAGCCGACTGTTCTTCGCAACAGTCCGCGCTTGACAGCAAAGCGCATGGTCAAATTTTTGACAGACAGAACGGTGTCGGTCGATGGCGATTTAGTGTGTTTTTTCTGATCGTTCTCGTGGGATCGGTCCATCTGATCCAACCTGTCCCGTGACAGCAGGCAGGCAGCGAAGTGACCGGCCTCTGGCAACGCCACCAAGGATGGCTGACTGCCCTTTCGGCAATCTTCAATTGCGTACGGGCAGCGAGACGCGAAAGCGCAGCCGACGATCAGCTCGGATGCTGTCAGCGGCGTGCCCTCAATCGGGATCAGGCGACGGTCAGGGTCGTCATCCAGCCGTGGCAGGGCTTTGAGCAGCCCTCTCGTATAGGGATGAGATGGATGGGCAAAGATATCAGCGGCATTGCCGTTTTCGACGACCGAGCCGGCGTACATGACATAGATGCGTTGGGCATAGCGGGCGACAATGCCCAGGTTGTGGGTGACAATCAACAGACCTGCACCTGACCCAACGGTCGATTGCACCAGAAGATCCAGGATTTGTGCCTGCGTGGTGACGTCAAGCGCCGTTGTCGGTTCGTCGGCAATGATGAGTTTGGGGTTACCGGCAATCGCGATGGCCACCATAATCCGCTGTCGCATGCCACCCGAAAATTGGTGGGGATAGTCCTTGAGTCGGCTGGCAGCATCGGGAATTCCCACCTGATTCAATAAGTTGATGGCCTTTTCTTTGGCCTTGGCATCGGATATGCGGTTATGGATCAGGATGGGCTCCATGAGCTGACTGCCAACGGTTTTGACCGGGTTCAGAGACGTCATCGGTTCTTGAAAGACAAAGCCGATTTTTCCGCCGCGAATTGCGCGCATCCGAGGCCCGTTGGCCGGCAATTTCAGGACATTTTCACCTTCAACCAGGACCGTTCCGCCGTCAATACTGCCTGGCGGCGTCGCCACCAACTGCAGGCAGGCCAGTTGGGTGACCGTTTTACCCGACCCGCTCTCACCCACGAAGCTGACAATTTCACCTGCATCGACATGGAACGAGACATCGTTAACCGCACGGGTGACACCGTCTTCATTCTTAAATGAAACACTGAGGTTTTTAACTTCTAAAAAATGTTCCAAAGTTCCCTCCGACGGACTTATAGTTTTCCTCTGAGCCGAGGATCAAGGGCGTCGCGAAGCCCATCACCAAACAGATTGAACCCGAGCACCAGCAACATGATGCAAAGACCTGGCGCGATGCCAAAGACCGGGCTGGTCATGATTTTGGCGTAGCCCTCGTTGATCATCGAGCCCCAGGAAGCCATGGGGGGCGTGATCCCCAGGCCCAGGAAACTCAAACTGGCCTCGGCCAAAATGGTCATGCCGATGTTCTGAGTGATCAGGACGATGATCGGCGAGATGCAGTTGGGCAGAACATGCGAAAACAAGATGCGCCCGCTGCCTGCTCCCAGCGCACGTTCGGCGTCAATGTAGTCGGCATTTCTGACGCTGATGACCTGGGCGCTCATCATGCGGGTGTAGGTTGGTATGGTCGACAGCCCGAGGATAATCATCAGATTGACCAGCCCGCCACCGAAGATGATGCCCAATGCAATCGCCAGCATAATCGATGGAATAGACATCATGGCATCCATAATGCGCGAAATGATCGAATTGATCAGGCCACCAAAATAGCCGGCCACCAGCCCCAGCAGCACCCCGCAGACCGCCGAGAGTGAAACCGCGACGATGCCGATCATCAACGAGGTCTGAGCGCCATACAGCAGACGGGTTAAAATGTCGCGGCCGACGGCATCGGTGCCCAGGATATGTTCGGCGTTTGGCTTGGCCAAAGGGTTGCTGATGTCCTGCTGATTAGATCCGTAGGGTGTCAGTAGCGGGGCGAATATCGCGCAGAAAACGAAAAAGATGACCAGCGCGACGCCGAAAATGACGATTTTTCGCGCAAACAACCGTTTCAGAAATCGGACCGTTTTAATCATGGTGTCCCTCCCCCTCTTACTGAATGCGGATACGTGGATCAAGATAGCCGTATGAGATATCCACAATCAGGTTGGCGAGGCAAACCACCACGGCGATTATCACGACGCAGGCTTGCGTAACGGCAACGTCCTTGCTCAAAACACTGTTAACCAGAAGCGCCCCCATGCCAGCGATACTGAAAATGATTTCCACCGACGCTGCACCAGCGACAACATTTCTGAAAGACATGCCCGTCATGGTGACAACTGGAATCAAAGCATTTTTTAGACCATGCCGTAAAACAACCTTACCTTCAGAAAGTCCGGTCGCTCGCGCTTTGCGCATATAGTCCTGTCCGATAACCTCCAGCATGCTCGATCTCATTTGACGCGTCGTGCCAGAAATAGCGCCAACACTCAACGCAAAGACCGGCAGCACGGCCTGCCGCAAACTCAGCCCCCATGTCGTGGCTGTCGGCAGCGAAAATCCGAAGGACGGTAACCAGTGGAGCTGCATGGCAAAGATATACATGCCTATGACCGCAAGCCAGAACAGCGGGACAACCGCCCCGAGATTGGCAAAGAGCGTAATCACGGTATCAATTGGCTTGCCGTGCCGTGTGGCAGAAAGAACACCAAACAAGATGCCCGCCAAGGTGCTGATGATAATGGATATCAAGCCCAGCAAGATCGTCACCGGTAACCGCGCGTTGATGAGATTTGCGACCGGCACCTTGTATTTGAACGACTGTCCAAAGTCGCCCTGGAGCATGTCGGACATCCAGTTTACATAGCGCGTAATCACCGGTTGGTCGAGTCCCATCTCGTGGTAGGCGATGTCATATTCTTGCGGCGTAATGTCGCTGCCCAGCATGGCATAGACCGGGTCACCAGGCATGAAAATCTGCAGCAAAAACGAAAACACGGTTACAATGAAGATAACCAAAATCGCCTGCCCGATTCGTTTGAGAATGAAACTGGCCATAGTTTCCCCCTGGTCCTGATTTTTTTATTGGCGACTCAAGGCATTAACGTTTCAGGTTAGCTGTTTCCGGCGTCCACAAGCAGGCATGATAATAAGCAATGTGACTGTCCTGAACCGCAGCATTGGCATAGACGAAAAGACTTTGCGTGGCGAACGGGTCAATCAGGCAATAGTCATCGATTATTTTCCGCGAGAGCTGTTTGCTGTACTCGACCTTTTCTTCAAAGGTCAGCGCGCTTTGGGCTTTGTCGATCAGATCGACGACATCTTCAGGATGCAGCATGCCCGTCACGTAGCGAACGCCATCGTCAGTAAAGGTCCGGGCGTAGATCGGTGCGATATCGGCATCGCATTTGCCGGCGCTCAGAAAAGCGCCGTTCCAGTGCCCACCGATACCCGTCATTTCATTGGACAACGCCTGGTCGACCAATTGAATTTCTGCGGTTATACCGACGTCAGCCAGTTGGGTTTGGATCACGGTCGCGATCGTGCTATACATTGTCACATTACCGAGCAACACAAGTTTGATATTGCATTCGTCAGCATATTTGGTTTCTGCGAGCAGTTCTTTCGCCTTGGCTACGTCTAAAGGATAGCCGACTGTTTCAGAATTGTAAGCCCAACTGGACGGCGCGCACCACTGATTGGTGTAGGACAGCAAGCCATCTCCCTGGGCCAGTTTGACGATCGCTTCTTCATCAATGGCATAGCAGATGGCCTGACGTACTTTTATATCGTAAGTCGGGATGTCCGGGTTGGTGCTATCAAAGAAAAGTCCGAAGAAAGCGATGCCGCGCGTCAATGGCTTGCTGATTGGGACAAGGCCATCCTGAATCATGGCGGCGCTGACATCAGCACTGGCTTGATAGACGGCATCGATTTCCCCAGTTCGCATGGCCGAAATAAGGGTCGTGTCGTCACCGATAAAGTTGATGTCCACCCCATCGAGCAGAGGTTGTCCGGCAATCCAGTAGCTGTCATTTTTGACATAAGATAACTTGACATCCGCCTCGAAGGACGAGAATTTGAAAGGTCCCGTGCCAACTGGGTTCAGGGCTGCCGCATCCTTGCCGTTGGCTTTGACATAGGTCGGTGAAACCATCCAGCCTGCCACATAAAGTGCGTTGTCAGCGATGGCATTGTTCCATTTGTCGAGATGTGCCACGACCGTCAAATCATCGATCACTTCAATCGAGGTGATGGCTGCAATTTCATTGCGGCCGGCGGCAGAGAATTCCTGCCAGTTCCATTTGACTGCTTCGGCGTTAAAGGGTGTGTCATCCTGAAACTTGATGTTGGGCTTCAGTTTAATGGTCAGCGTTTTGGCCTGGGGATCTTCAGTATAGGATTCGCAGAGCCAGGGCTCCAACATGCCTGTTTCATCATAGCGGCAAAGCGTTTCCACGCTCGGAGCCGCACAGAAGTAATCTATACTGGCTTTTATGCCGCCCGGATAACCGATTGTGCTGATACTTGCATTGGTCGCAAGCTTTAAAACACCACCCGATGCGGTGCCAGGGTTGATGCTTTCAGTTGGCGTGCCGCAGGCTACCAGTGCCAAAACCATGACCAGACATAACAGGAAAGCTAAAACTTGGCGAGATCGTTTCATAACTTGATCCTCCTCAATTTACCTTTAGCTAAAGCGGTTGAGCTAATGATATCTTTTTCTCGTTCGTTTGTCAATCCAGTCTTGGAATTTGACGGTTGTTACAATAGAATGATATGATTTTACTGACTATTTTTCAAGTATCGGAGGCAGCGAACTTGGTCAGTATTTATGATGTTGCTCAAGCGGTTGGTGTGTCTGCAAGCACGGTCTCCTTTGTCTTGAACGGCAGAGCGGACGAAATGCGCATATCGCCAAAAACCCGTGAAAGAGTCATACAAATGGCTAATCAGATGGGTTATATTCCGAATGTCGCAGCGATCAAGCTCAGTGATCGCAAAGCCTCTCGCGTGCCGGAGATTGCATTGTTGTGGTCACCGGTCCAACACAATAGTTTCCTGAACGTTTTTATTTCCAATTTGCAGCGAATGATTTCAGCTGGCGAAATCAGGGACATGCGATTTACCATTATCCCCTTCTACCCCGGTGAGCTCAAAAATTTTGCCCCGATGCTCACCGCCAATCACTTTAATGGCATCATTGTTCCGCCGGTTTCGACTGAGGACATTGAAATGCTCCAGCAGTCACCGATATCGGTACCGGTCATCCTGCTGCACGGTGATACCAGCCGCTTTTCGATTGTAACCGTCAACAACGAAGCCACCGGCCGAAAAGTCGCCGAGCTTTTTCATCAGCACGGGCATGCCTGCGTTGGCATTGTATCGCCCGCCGCCCTTGAGGACAGCTTGCCTGTTAAACAGCGGATCAGTGGATTTATTGAAGTCTGCCAGACGTATGACATGAAGGTCAGTTTGTTGGCCTCCGGTCATCAGCGGATTCCCAGCGATTTGCAAAATCTCGATTTCGGCCGCGATATCGGCAGGCAAATTGCCGACAGCGACGCCATGCCAAGCGCCTTTTTCGTGCAAAACGATTACTTGTCGATCGGCGTTGTTGACGGTCTTAAAAGCCGTAACATTCGCATCCCGGAAGAGATCGAGGTTGTCACCTATGGTTCGAATGTAGCCTTGGAACTGAGCACCCCGACCATTACAGGCGTCGAATACCCCATGGAAGATATTTCGCGAACTGCCATCGAATTGATGACTCAAATGCTGGATTCACCGGTCAAAACCCAGGTTCGAAAAGTATTCGACCCACCGATCATCTTTCGCCAGAGCTGTCCGGAACATCGAATCAGGAGGCCACAATGAGGCATTTTACGCAGCAAGCCGCTGACGATATCATGACCGGCCGCATCGAATCGGCCGATTTGGCGCGCCAGTACCCCGAGCTCAAGGATGTCGTCATGACAGACTTCTCCCGGGTCGGCGCCGGCAGTGGTGGGCCGGAAATCGCGCGTTTGATCAACGGTTACAAGACCAAAGCGCGGCTGGCCGGCAACCGCCTCCAGAAGGGCGGCAACAGCGCGAAAACGCGCGATGCCTTCTTGCCCGAGATCATCAAGGCGCGCATTGCCATCCATCTGCTAGACCAAATGACGTTGGCGGCTAAAACCGGCAAAACGTCGGGCCGCATTCGCTTCAATTTGTGGGACGGCTTCATTTTGCAAAAGCTCCTGTTTCACCACGATCTGGAACGCAAACCGGTTTCGGTCAGGTCATTTAAACGGGTCTGGCGGCTGGTCATCAACAAGCGCATTCTGATGCCGCTGGTCAACAAAAAGGGCATCTATTGTTTTTATTCCAAAGAGCTGGTACGCGGACTCGCCAAGCTGATCGGGCCAGCCGATTGCATCGAAATCGGTGCTGGCGACGGCACGTTGACACGGCTGCTGATCGAAGCGGGGGTCAACTGTCTGGCGACCGACGATTACAGCTGGAGCCAGTACATCCAGTATCCAGCATCGGTCGAAAAACTTGACGCGCGCCAGGCGCTCGACAAGTACCGACCGCAAGTCGTGATCTGCTCCTGGCCGCCACCCGGCAATAGCTTTGAAAAGCTGATCCTCAACGCTGATTCGGTCAGTCTGTACATCACGATCGGCACCCGTAACGCCCTGTACAGTGGCGACCATGCCCACTACGCGACGCAGCAGCGCTTTACCGCGACCTGCAACGAGATCCTGTCGGCCATGATCCTGCCGCCGTCATCGGACAACGCGGTTTATGTGTTTGAACGTCAGCCCTGACTGAGCTCGTCGTAAAACTGGTGGTTGTTACGGCCGTGTTCTTTGATGTAATACATCGCCTGGTCGGACTTTTTCAGCAGATCATCAATCTCGGTGCCGTCGCTGGGAAAAACTGCAACGCCGAAACTCATACTGTTGTGAATGGCATTGTCGCCAACCTTGATCGGTTTGGCAATAAGCGCCTGGATCTTGGCAACAACTTTCAGCACGTCTTCCTTTTGCTTGACGCGCCAGATCAGCAGGGCAAACTCATCACCGCCGAAGCGCGCCACGGTGTCGCTTTTGCGCAAAACTTGGGCCAGGCTTTTGCTGGTCTCAATCAGAACCTGATCGCCGACCGCGTGACCGTAGGTGTCATTGACGGTTTTCAGCAGATCGATGTCCAGTGAAATGACAGCCAGTTTGGCCGTTTCTCGCTGGGCATTGGCCTTGGCAATCAGGAATCGATCATAAAACAGCTTGCGATTGGGCAGACCGGTCAGAACGTCATGCGTTGCCAGCTCCTGCAGTTCCTGACGGATCTGCGTCATTTCCGTGATGTCGCTGACGCTGGTCAGAATGCATTTTTCGTTATAGGCTATGAAGGATTTGGCTGAGACGAGGCCGGTAATCGCCCCGCCGGACTTGTTGCGAAACTGCATTTCGCGCTGCAAAATCTCGTTGCCCTTTTTCAATTCGGTGATCACGCTGGCGCGGTCATTGAGATTGCACCACAGATTGAGCTCAACAGTCGTTCGACCGATGGCCTCGTTGGAACGATAGCCCATGATTTTTTCGAAACCTTCGTTTACCTCGAAGATTTTACCGTCACTCAAGCGGGCCAGAAAGATGGCATAGGGAGCGGATTTGAAGGTGTAATTGTACTTTTCCTTTTCGGATTGAATCTCCGACTCCAAGCGCTGACAGACCATCAGAGTCAGGCTCATGGTAATCAGGGCGTTAATCGTCAGATTGAACGCGATTGAGATGCCGTTTAATAGTCCGCTTTGAAAAAAGTCCGTGTGCGACGGCATTGCAAACAGCATCACAATGCGGAGGATGCTGGGGATGATATATAAGAAAAACGCGCCGGCCGTAAACCCCGCGATGCGTCTGTATTCCTTTGATATGCGACTAAATAGCAGCCAGCAGATCTGCGAAGCCACGAAAATAGCGGCCAATGACACGCTGATCTCTCGCGCCCGCATGTCGGGATCGATAAAATAAAAATAGGATAAGGTCGCCACGAACAGACCAACAAAAATGTAGTTGTGCAGATTAGTACTTTTGAAATCGAAGAACTGCTCAAGACCGATCAAGAGCAAGAGCGCGCCGACAACCAACAACGTATTGGACAATACAATCGACAGGATTCCCGGCAACCCCTCGCGCAACAGACTCAAGATAAAACCGGTCATTTGAAGAACCATATTCAGGAGCAGAAACGCCAGCCCGGAATAGTGTTTGCGATATTGTCGCCAAATGATGGCCAGCACAAACGCATTGACGAAATTAATGACCAGATTGAGAAGCATCAGCGTTTTAATGTCGAGTACCATCGGGTGCTCCGTTTCAAACCGAATGCGATTTCGAAAGTCTCTATGTCATCATGATAGTCTTTCAAAATTGTTTTTTCAAGGGAATGGTCATGAGATTGCCTGCTCCCTGTTCAGACAACCAGGTGCCCCTTCTTTTCAGCAACCGAAACCGTCGCCTCAACACCTGAATTAAATTGCAAATAATCGTTCTCGATGCCGTCGCTGAAAATGACGCCATTTTCCGGCATCTGCGACAACACCTGTAATGGGGCTTGAATGTTGACCTGTCCAAAAACCAGCCCGGCCTGGGTTGTTTTGCTCGGGAAGGGTTCGCGGACCGATTTGAATTGTCAAAGTGATCAGCACTATCAGCCTTGCATAATTATTAATATCGTAAATATTTTTTGAAACATCACAAATTTCGGATATAGCCTATATCCATTAAACCAACCTACCCTTATGCTAAAACTTGCACAGGATATCACAAAGGCGGTACACCTTCTTGACGAAGGGAGGTGATGCTTGATGGAGTACTTGGTTGTATTGTATCTGATCGTTCTGATCAGTGCTTATCTGCTAAGTCAGTCTAAAAAGCAGTAACCGCCGAGTAGCAGCTCGACGGTTACTTGAGTCATTTTCAGTAATCGTGGATACCGCTCAATGTGATATCCTGTGTTTTTATTATAAACCCGGCGACTTGGTTTTGTAAAGACTTGTTAGCTTGAAGCTTTTTCTACAAGAAATCTGGAACAGTATTGAAATCGATTGCTTGGTATTCCAATCCCAAGCTTTTTAGTTTTTGTTTAAAGTCATGATTAGGAAATGAAGGATTTTCAGTATAGATTACTTTTGTACTCTTGTGCATACATTGCAAATAGTAATCAATCTCTGGTCGGTCTACATCCCAATATGAAAGGCCAACAACTATAATTGTATCTACGGATAATGAAAATGTTTTCTCGTAAATCAAATTGGGGGTTTTTATCCACGATAGATTACTTTGATAATTATGTTTCGTTGGTGGAATAATATCCGCTTCAATTCGAGCAATTTGCATGTCGCGATTCGTTATGACATGCACTTCTTGAGCATCATTGAGAAATGTCGTACAGTTCAGTCTGTATTCCGACTGAATATTTATTGCCCTTGGGGGAATATCATAATCAATAGATCCATGAGGCTTAATAATTGGTATCCCTTCCTTACTTTCATTTGATCCCATTCTAAAAAATTGAATCTTTAAATTTGATAAAGTTCTTTCTAGTAAAAGATCATAGTTGAACGAAACAATGCAATTTAAGCTTTCAAAATACTTGCTAAACCAGCGGTACCATTTCCAGTTGTTGTCCATATTCGATTTGTCAATCTCAACTTGGAGTTTTGAGTAAGAAAGAGCGAGAAACTGCCGAAGATGGCCAAATTTAAGCGAATCTAAATAGTATTTGTCTACAAATTGTTCTATTTGTATATAATCTTCAACTCGTTCTTTTGATATTCCATTATATTCCATTCAATTACATTTAAGTAATAATTGAAAATCATACAAAAACCGCCAGGAAAATCCCAGCGGCTTCGTTGTTATCTGTTCGTTTTTTTTGTTCGTTGTTAGTTGTATTAAGCCTTGGCGGCCTTTTCGATCCTGATCTTTTGCGCCAGGATGGGCACGATCTGGTGCAGATCGCCAACAATGCCGTAGTCGGCGACATCGAAGATCGGCGCGGTCTCGTCCTTGTTGATGGCGACAATGATCTCGGATTCTTCCATACCGGCGAGGTGCTGGATGGCACCGGATATGCCGAGGGCGAAATAAACTTGGGGACGCACGGTCTTGCCGGTCTGACCGACCTGCATGTCCTTCTCGGTCCAGCCGGCATCAACGCAGGCGCGGGAGGAGGACACTTCAGCCCCGAGGGCATCGGCGAGGTCCTTGAGTTCGCTGAAGTTTTCCGGGCAACCGACGCCGCGGCCGCCAGAGACGAGGATCTTGGCTTCCTGAATGTCGATTTTGTTGCTGACTTTTTTGACGGTCTCCAGGATTTCGACATACTTATTGTTTTTGACAAAGCCGGGAGCGAAGGTTTCGACATTGGCATTGACGTCAGCGCGGGGCGCAATCTTCTGCATGACACCGGGCCGGACGGTGGCCATTTGCGGGCGGTGTTCGGTGCAGAGGATGGTGGCCATGATGTTGCCACCGAAGGCTGGACGGGTCATACGCAAATTCTTGTTTTCCGGATCAATCTCGAGCTTGGTGCAGTCGGCGGTCAGGCCGGTGTGCACGCGGGCCGACAGGCGTGGGGCCAGGTCGCGGCCGATGGCGGTGGCACCGAAAAGGAAGATTTCCGGCTTGTACTTTTTGATGACTTCCGCCAGGGCGTGGGCATAGGGCTCGGTCATGTAGTCCTTGAGCGCCGGGTGGTCGACGACGATGACGCGGTCGGCGCCGAAAGCGGCGAGTTTGTCGGCCTGTGTGGTGATGCCCTCGCCTAAAAGCACGGCGGTCACGGTGGTGCCGAGGTCGTCGGCCAGTCCGCGGGCGCGGCCCAGCAGTTCGAAGGAAACACCGGACACTTTATGGTCGAGTTGTTGGGCAAAGACGAAAACGCCTTGATAATCCTGCAAGTTCATAGGTCCTGCCTCCTTTAAAATACAAATTTCTCTTTGAGCTTGTCCATGATGAAATCGGCCGCTTCGTCGGGGTCGAGCGTGACCTTGGTGCCGGCCGCTTTGACGCTCTTCGGGAAGGACTGCAGGACGCGCGTGGGGGAGCCTTTGAGGCCGATCTCGGCGTGGTCGACCGTCAGGTCGTTGAGGGTCCAGGTGGTGACGGTCTTGGCGCGGTAGGCGTCAAAGATGCCGCCGGGGGTCATATAGCGCGGCTTGTTCAGCTCAGCCAGCGCGGTGATCAGGCAGGGCATCTTGGCTTTGATCAACTGGTAGCGGTCCTCATACTGACGCTTGACGATGACGCTGTCACCCTCGACCTTGATCTCTTCGGCGTAGGAAATGTTGGGGATGCCAAGGTGTTCGGCGATCTGGGGGCCGACCTGGGCGGTGTCGCCGTCGATGGCCTGCCGGCCGGTGATGATTAGGTCATAGTCCAACTTGCGCAGACCAGCCGCCAGGGTGATCGAGGTCGCCCAGGTGTCGGAGCCGCCGAAGGCGCGGTCGGAGATCAGGTAGGCGTTGTCGGCGCCCATGGCCATAGCCTCGCGCAGCACGGCGTCGGCCTGGAGCGGACCCATGCTGACGACGGTGACTTCGGCGCCCTGGCTGTCCTTGAGGCGCAGCGCGGCTTCGAGGCCGGCCTTGTCGTCAGGATTCATGATGCTGGGCACGCCCTCGCGGATCAGGGTGCCGGTGATGGGGTCGAGCTTGACTTCATTGGTATCGGGAACTTGTTTGATGCAAACAACGATTTTCACTGTTTTTCTCTCCTTCACGCGCTTACAGGAAGCTTCCTGAAATGACCATGCGCTGTACTTCCGAGGTGCCCTCGTAGATTTCGGTGATCTTGGCGTCGCGCATCATGCGCTCAACTTCGTACTCGCGGGTGTAGCCGTAGCCGCCGTGCAACTGGACCGCCTTGGTCGTGACTTCCATCGCGACTTCGGAGGCGTAGAGCTTGGCCATGGCCGCTTCGACGGAATATTTCGCGCCCTTGTCCTTGAGCCAGGCCGCTTTGTAAACCAGGTTTCTGGCGGCTTCGACCTTGGTGGCCATGTCGGCGAGCACAAACTGGGTGTTCTGGAATTTGGAGATCGGCTTGCCGAACTGCTTGCGTTCCTTGACGTAGGCGATGGTCACTTCCAACGCGCCGGCGGCGAGGCCGAGCGCTTGGGCGGCGATACCGATGCGGCCGCCGTCGAGGGTGCCCATGGCGATGCCAAAGCCCTTGCCTTCGGTGCCGAGCAGGTTGGCCTTGGGAATGCGGCAGTCGGTGAAGATCAGCTCGTAGGTTGAGGAACCGCGGATACCCATCTTCTTCTCTTTGGTGCCGAAGGTGAAGCCGGGGGTGCCCTTTTCGACGATGAAGGCTGAGATACCCTTGGTGCCTTTGGATTTGTCGGTCATGGCGAAGATTATATAGATATCAGCTTCCTTGCCGTTGGTGATGAATATCTTGCTGCCGTTGAGCACGTATTCATCGCCGTCGGGGATGGCCTTGGTTTGCTGGCCGGAAGCATCGGTGCCGGCATTAGGCTCGGTCAGACCGAAGGCGCCGAGTTTTTCGCCGGTACACAGCGGGCGGAGAAACTTCTCCTTTTGCTCGGGTGTGCCGTACTTGAGCAGCGGGTCCTGGGCCAACGAGGTGTGGGCCGACAGGATGACGCCGGTGGTGCCGCAGACCTTGGACAGCTCCTCAACCGCCATGATGTAGGTGGTGACATCGCAGCCCTGGCCGCCCAGTTCTTTGGGCATCGGGATGCCGAGAAAGCCGGCAATGCGCATTTTCTCGACGGTCTCGCGCGGGAACTGCTCGGTCTCGTCGACCTCAATCGCCAGCGGCTTGACCTCTTTGCGGGCGAATTCCCGGAACAGGGAACGCGCCATCTCGTGCTCTTTGCTGAATGAAAAGTCCATCTCTGATTCCTCCAGATTATTTGCTGTAGTCGAAGAAGCCCTTGCCGGACTTCATGCCGAGCTGGCCGCCGCGCACCATTTTGCGCAGCAGCGGGTGCGGGCGGTATTTGCTGTCGCCGGTCTCGGCCTGCAGGACTTCCATGATGGCCAGCACGATGTCGAGGCCGATCAGGTCGCCCAGCGCGAGTGGGCCCATCGGGTGATTGGCACCCAGCTTCATGGCCGTGTCGATGGCTTCAGCGGTGGCGGTACCCTCAGCAAAAACGCCGACGGCCTCGTTGATCATCGGGACGAGGATGCGGTTGACGACAAAGCCGGCGGCTTCATTGACCTGAACCGGCGTCTTGCCGATGGTCTCGGCAATGGCACAGATTTTGGCGACCAACTCGTTCGGCGTGCTGAGGCCGGCGATGACCTCGACCAGCTTCATGACCGGGGCGGGGTTGAAGAAGTGCATGCCGATGACCGGGCGGTCGAGCCCGGCGCCGATGGCCGTGATCGACAGCGACGAGGTGTTGGTGGCGAAGATGGCGTCGGGTCCGACGATGGCCTGCAATTCCTTGAAGGTCTGCTTCTTGATCTCGAGATTTTCCAGCGCGGCTTCGACGATCAGGTCACAGCCCGTGCAGATCTCCTTGGTACCGGTTGTGATGCGGCTCAAAACGGTGTCGGCCTCAGTCTGTTCCATCTTGGCCTTCTCAACCCGCTTGGCAAAGCCTTTGGCGATCTTCTTTTTGCCGTTGGCGGCAAATTCTTCGTTAATATCGCAGAGCGCGACTGTGAAGCCCTCGGTCTGGGCAAAAGCTTGGGCGATGCCCGATCCCATGGTTCCGGCGCCGATAATGCCAACTTTCATGATGGTGTCCTCCTTAAGCTCTTGGGCTTATTTGTTGTTGAATGCTTCAACCTTGCGTTTTTCCATAAAGGCGGTCATGCCTTCGACCTGATCCAGGGTTTCAAAGCAACTGCCGAAGAGTTTTTCTTCGATAACCATTGCGGCATCCATGTCAACCTGCAGCCCTTCGTTGATGGCCAGCTTGCTGGCGCGGACGGCGATCGGTGCGTTGCGGGCGATTTTGCCGGCCAGCTTGAGGGCGGCGGGCATCAGCTCTTCTGGGGTGTAGACGGCGTTGACCAGACCGATGCGATAAGCCTCGTCGGCTTTGATGTTGGTGGCGGCAAAAATCATTTCTTTGGCGCGGGCCGGGCCGACCAGACGCGCGAGGCGGAGCGTGCCGCCGAAGCCGGGCGTGATGCCGAGGCTGACTTCGGGTTGACCAAAGATTGCGTTATCGGAGCAAAGACGGATGTCGCAACTCATGGCCAGTTCGCTGCCGCCACCGAGGGCATAACCATTAACAGCGGCAATGACCGGCACCGCAAAGGTCTCGATCATGCGGAAAATGTCGTTAGCATTTTTGCCGAAAACTTCGCCTTCGGCCTTGCTCATGGTGCGCATTTCTCCAATGTCAGCGCCGGCGACAAAGGACTTCTCGCCGGTACCGGTCACGATCAGACAACGCACCGTCTGGATATCGACAGCCTTAAAAACAGCGGCCAGCTCGGCCAGGAGTTCGGAGTTCAAAGCGTTCAGCGCCTGCGGTCGATTGATCGTGACGATGCCGACCGGGCCTTGCAGATAGAAGTTTACAAATTGCATAGGAATTCATCTCCTTTAGATTTGCCAATGCGTCATGGATTTGTTTTCATACAACATTAATAATAGCAAAATACAGCCATAATATCCATCGAAAACATATACAAATGCCGTCATTTCAGTAGTTTTGGCAGTTTGCACAGATGTCGAGGTGATCTGGCGTTTTTATTTGTTAAATATTTAACGATGTCAAAATGCCCGACTGTTTTGGCCATACAAAAACGCCGCGGCTGCTTGGACGCTGCGGCGCTCTGCTTAAAGAGTTCAGCTGATATTTGGCGATTATTCGCTCACTCTTGTACCCGAGAAGTGCATGGTCGTCATCATAGCCTTGAAGGTGCCGGAAATATTTTCGCCGTCAAGGGTTCCGCTGACATTGGTCTTGATCGCGCCCATGGGTGTTTTGAATTTCATGACGTGCTCGAAATGCGTGCCGTCAAATTTGCCGTTTTCAAACTCAAAAACATTTTTCCCTTGGGTCATGGAACCGGTCAAGGCATCACCCTCCATTTTGTAGATCAGTATGCCTTCCTGATTGCCCATGGGCGCTTTCGCGATGATTTTGTAGGTTCCGTCGATAGCCATCATAATTGCCTCCTTCGTTAGATTTTGTGGACTTTGGCCGCTGTTTCACTCAATATTTTTTGTTTGACGTCGCTGGGTAACTGCAAGGCTTTGATGCGGTCAACCCAGGTGTTCGTCGGAACAAACAGGGAGAAATTGGGGGCGTCCGTGCCAAACATCAGTTTGTCGAGTGAGCCGACTTTTTGTTCGATCGTGTCCAGTTTGTCCAGGATGTCCTCATCGGAAAAGGTCTGCCAACCCGATAGATCAGCATAGACGTTTTCATAATTCTTCAGCAGATCGACTGCGCCTTCAAAGAATTGATTCCAACCGGTATGGGCATACACTAACTTGAGGCGCGGGTGTCTTTTCAGCATATCCCATAAATATTCGGGGCCGCCATACTGGATTTCGTTGTAGGCCGATTCACAGCCGTGGGTCAAAACCGGCAGGTCGTATTGGACACAAACCTTATACAACTCATCGCAGACTGGGTCACTGGGGGAAAAGCCGCAGGGTGGGTAGAGCTTTAAGCCTTTAACGTTGCCCCATTCGGCGAATGCCTTTTCAAAATAATACGCGGCTTGTTCGCGCCGGGGATCAACGCCAAAATACGTGAAGATTCTGTCTGGGTTTGCCTTGGCATAGTCAGAATAAATCTTGTTCATGCGCCAGTAATCGAGGGACGGCTCCTGCGGATACAAAATACCGAAATCGACCGGCAGAATGATCGTCTTGTCTATCCCGGCTTCATCCATGGTTGAAATCATTTTCGAACCATCAAGATCACACATGAGTTCTTCGACGCCCTCTTCACTGACGGCACCGCCGCAGAGCGTGCTGAAGCTGGTGAAAACGAAGGACCACATCTCTTCGGGCCAGATCATGTCGCGTCGATACCAATGAGAATGGGCATCAAAAACCTTCATCGCATTTTACCCCCGTTTTCGTCGTATCTGTAAAAACCCTGTCTTGTCTTGATCCCCAGCCGACCGGCTTCAACCATTTTGCGGAGCAGCGGGGCCGGGCGGTATTTCGAGTCGGCGAAGCTGGTGTGGAAAGTCTCCATGACTGCGCAGACGATGTCAAGACCCAGCATGTCCGCCAATGAAAGGGGGCCGATGGGGTGGTTGCAGCCCATCGTCATGCCCTTGTCGATGTCCTCGGCTGTGCCGACACCTTCTTCGTAAAGAAAAATGGCTTCATTGAGCATCACGATAAGCGCGCGATTGACGATGAAACCGGGGCTGTCCTTAGCGACGATGACCTCCTTGCCCATCTGTTTGCCCAGCTCGATCGCGATGGCCACGGTCTCCGGCGCGGTATGGAAGCTGACCACAATTTCCAGAAGTTTCATGACGGGTACCGGATAGAAAAAATGCAGGCCGATGAAACGTTCGGGATGGGGAATGACCTCGGCGATTGCTGTCAGGGACAGCGAGGAGGTGTTGCTGGCCAATATTGCGTCCTCCCGCACCAGCGGCGCCACCGCGCGAAAAATTTCCTTTTTGGCTTCGAGGTCTTCATAGATGGCTTCGATGACCAGATCGGCCTCCGTCACCCGGTCGTACGAATCGGTATAGTTCAGGCGTTCCGCGATCACGGCGAGCGCTTCGGTCAGCTTGCCCTTGGCCTCCTGTTTGATCAGGTTGACCTTGATCTGCTCCTGCGCTTTGTGGACGCGCTCCAGCGTGATATCCTTCAAGTATACCTGAAATCCAGCGACCGCCGCCACTTGAGCAATCCCGGCGCCCATGGCGCCCGAGCCAATCACAAAAATTGTTTTGACAGGCAGCATTGATCAGCCCTCCTGCTTGATGTTTTCAATAACCACGGCGATGCCCTGACCGCCACCGATGCAAAGACTGGCGACGCCGTAGCGGCCATTGCGTCGCTTGAGCTCGTAAATGAGCGTGGTCAGAATGCGGGTGCCGCTGTTACCCAAAGCATGACCGTGCGCAATGGCCCCGCCGTTGACATTAACCCGCTCGTACAGCTCCGAGCCTGGCGCCATGCCAAGTTCAATCAGGCAACCCAACGACTGGGCAGCAAAGGCTTCGTTGATCTCAAAAAGATCGATATCCTCCAGCGTGAGTCCCGCTTTTTTTAGCGCGATCGGGATAGCCTTGGCCGGACCCATGCCCATGATGCGTGGATCGACCCCCGTGATGGCGTTGGCCAGCACACGGCAGAGCGGCGTGCATTTGAGTTCCAGGGCTTTGGCTTCCGACATCAGCATGACCACGGAGGCGCCGTCATTCATGCCTGAGGCGTTGCCAGCGGTAACCGTCCCGCCCTTTTTGAAAACCGGCTTGAGAAGGCTCAGACTGTCCAACGTCGTCTCCGGCTTGGGGTGCTCGTCGGTGTCTACCACGGTCACGTTTTTGCGGTCTTGCACGGTGATCGGCAGGATCTCATCCTTGAACCGACCTGCTGTCATGGCGGCTGCGGTCTTGCGTTGGCTGTCCAAGGCGAATTGATCCTGACTTTCGCGGCTGATGCTGTAAAGCTCGGCCACATTCTCGGCGGTCAGACCCATGTTCAAGGCCTCTGGGGCCTGGCCGTTCACCGGCGCGTAGTCAAAGCTCGAGGCATAGCTGAAGGCATCGAGCATCGTCTTCTCGCCCATGCGAAAGCCTTCGTAGCGTACCGTCAGGGGCAAATAATAGGGCGAGCGGGACATGTTTTCGGTGCCGCCGGCCAGGATCACCTGGGCATCGCCAGCCAAAATCGCCTGACTGGCCGAGACAACGGCCTGCAGGGCAGAGCCGCATTGGCAGTCAATTGTGTAGCCCGGTGTGCTTGCGGGAAAACCAGCCAGCAGAGCCGCTGCTCGGGCCACGTCGGGCGTGGTGCCGACGACTTCGCCCAGAATGATTTCGTCTACTTGATCCATGCTGATGGCAGAACGGCGAACGGCCTCCTTGAGCACCTCGCTGGCCAGCACCTCGGTGGGTACTGTTTTAAGTCCGCCAAGGTAGCGGCCGACCGGGGTGCGAACAGCGCTTGTTATCACACATTGATTCATCTTTTTTCCTCCTACCATATGAATAGTTCATCCGCCTGCTTGCGCAGGTCTTCTCTGAATTTGGGATGGGCGATTGATACCAGCGCCTCGACGCGTTGGGATATGGTCCGGCCCCGCAGACGGGCCACGCCATATTCGGTCACCACACAATCGACATCGCTCCTGCCCAGGGTGATGATTGTACCCCGCTCCAGCATGGGCACGATGTTGGAGATCGTATCATTTTTGGCCGTGGAACGAAGGGCGATGATCGACTTGCCGCCCCGCGAACGCTGAGCGCCATAGGCCGTGTCAAACTGACCGCCAATCCCAGAGTACTGCGACGAACCGATCGATTCTGAGCTGACCTGCCCCTTCAGGTCAAGTTGAATGCAGGTGTTGATGCTGACCATGTTGTCATTTTGAGCGATCACAAAAGGGTTGTTGACCGTGCTGCCCCTGATGAATTGGACTTCCGGATTGTTGTCGACAAAATCATACAGCATCTTGCTGCCAAAGACAAAACAGCCGACCAGTTTGTTTTTGTAGATTTGCTTGTACCGATTGGTGATGATACCCGCCTCATAGAGTGTGGCCATGGAATCGGTGATCATTTCAGTGTGAACACCCAGATCTTTTTTGTCGGTGAAATACTCGGCGACAGCGTTGGGGATGGCCCCGATTCCCAGTTGAATCACCGAACGGTCATCGACCAGATCCGCCACGTTGCGGCCAATGACACGGTCCAGTTCTGACGATGGCGCGGGACTTGTGGCCCAGGCTTCGTTATGACCTTCAACGATAAAATCCACTTTCCTGATGTTAACCGTGTTTTCGCCGATGGTGCGGGGCGCGCTTTGGCTGACTTCAATCACCACAATATCCGCCGCTTCCAGCATATCCATTTCGTAAGCGATACCGTAAGCGATATTGAAGTTGCCGTGTTCATCCATCGGCGCGGACACGCCCCAAAACATTCTGGGCTGGGCCCGGGACAAGACCTTGCTGACACACTGACTAAAATGGGCTGGGGTATAGGTCGCCTTGTGTTCTTTGTGTAAAGCACGCTCAACCGGGCCGTAAAACCACGCCTCATACAACAGCCCGCAGTCCTGATGAAGAAAGGGATAGTCACCCAGGATAGCCGATGTCTGGAGGGAAACGTTCTTCGCTTTGTTTTTGTGCAACTCCCCCAAGAGAGTGACTGGGCAGCCAGCGAACTGTCCGGCGCTGATGAAATCATCATCTTGGATCATCTCGATGATTTGTTCCGGGCTGCGCAGTTTGGATTTATATTCATTGATATTTTTCGTGCTCATGCTCATCTTTCCTTCTCCTTACCAGCGGATGATGCCGCCAACCCAAGTGTAGCCCATGCCCATGGCCACCAGGGCAATCAGATCGCCGGCTTTGATTAAGCCTCTATTTGCCGCCTGATCCAAGGCAATCAGAGTGTCCAGTTGCCCCACATGACCGTAATCAGACAAATAGAATGTTTGATTGGCGGCCAGCCCCAGCCTGTCCATCAGGGTGTTGTGACTGCGGACATTCATGTGCAGGATGATGGCAAAATCCAGATCCTGAAGGGACTTGCCAATTTTGGCCAGCGCCATTTCCTGGCACTTGATCAGATTGTCGAAGGTCACCAGGCTGAGCTCTTCGCGGAAAATCTCCGGCTGGGCCAGCCGCATGTAGTGGCCGTGCCTGTCGTGCACATTGTCTTGCGTTATCGGCTGTCTGGTGCCGCCATAGGGTAACAAAATCATGTTGGCAAAGTTACCGTCCGACAGGGCCGCAAAGCTCAGAAAATTGTGCTGCTGATAGCCCTTCTTGAGGATGCAGGCAGCACCGCCGCACGAAATGTCGTACAGAAAGCTGACATCTTTATCGGTGTAGTCAATTTTGTCGACATTGCGATAGCCGCCGACCAGCAGTACCGTGTTGATGCTGTCTTCGGTCTGCATATACTTCATCGCCTGATCCATGGCCAGCACGCAGGAGCCGCATTTGGCTTCCACGTCGTAAGCCCAGGCGTTTTTGGCGCCGATCATGCCCTGCACGCGAGGGCCGATTGAGTAGATCTGGTAATCCGAATAATTTTCGCCAAAATAGATAATCAGATCAATCGCCAACGGATCAATACCCGTCTTCTTCAGGCAGTCTTGAGCGGCCGCGATGGCCAGGTCACTGGTTTGCTCATCGTTTCGGGGCCAAAAGACCTGGTTGATGCCGAATTTTTCCCGAACCACGTTCTCAGGAACACCCGACAAACGACTGATTTCGGCAGCATCCCGGATACCGTCAACTGGAAAGGCTACACCGAAACCGACAATACCACAGACACAATTTTCCATATTATATCCTCGCAAATTGATCGATGGCTGCAGCCAATTGTTGCGGCCGTTCGATCGGGATGAAATGGGAGCACTCCGGGAATTCCACCAAGGTCCCCTGCGGCAAAAGCTCCATGACATAGTCACATGCCTGTGGCGGGCAATAGGTGCTCATGCCGCCATGGCAGAACAGCACCGGCAAATCCAACCGCTGATAGATCTCGGTCAGGTCGACATCAGCCGTGGCCAGCCACATGGCGATCAATGGGTAAAGTTTGGGATTCTGCTGCACCACTTTGTCTACAAAGGCGGCCCGCTGCTCGGGGCTGAAGAGACGCATATCACACTTTTCCGGCAACTCCTGCGCGAACAGACGAAAATCCCGGGCCAGCAAACCGAGGTCGCGCAGCAGCTCTTTCTCGTCGTAAGTACCGTTATAAAAGCCATAGCGATAGGATTCATCACTCAGCATCTTGACATTGACATCGATCAACACCAGCTTGGCCACTTTTTCTCGGCCATAGAGATCCAAATAGGCCGCAGCCACTACACCGCCCATCGACCAGCCAACCAAGATGACATTGCTCAGGTTTTGGTTTTCAATCACCTCATGCAAATCCTGCGCCAAACGCTCAATACTGTACGGGGTGTCGGGTTTTTCCGATTCACCAAAGCCTCTTTGATCATAGGAAATGACGGTGTAATCACCCTTCAAAGCACCAATGGTGCCAGTAAAGCTGACTTGATTACCGCCCCAGCCATGCAGCCACAGGATTGGTTGTTGTCCGGATTTCCAGATGATTAATTTAAGTTGGACGTGATCGCTTGTTTCAATGGTGGCATTCACGAAAATGATCTCCATTTCTAAATGACCGAATATCTAATCTGTTCATTGGTTTTATATTAGCACATCCCAAACAATTGTCAACACCTTCGCTCGACCCTGTTGCATACAAAAACCCCGCTTTTGTGTTGGCTCACAAGAGCGGGGTCCGTTATGCGTCCGAGTTATAAAATGTTAACTAACTGGAGGATACGACATGTTCAGAAACAACGAGCGAAATCCCCTCGATCAGGTGCTTGACGATTTCATCATAGTCAACGCCGATGATCGCTTCGCGGTGAAAGTTGAGAAAACTGAGACAGCTCATCATGCCAACAATTATTTCAGGCGCTAGTGACATGTTCAGATGATTTGCTTCAATCCAGCTGTTGACAATCGTCTTCAGTTTCTCATTGCTTAATTTAGCAAATTGCGCCAGCTTGGTGTGGGCGCCTTTATCGGTGATGGCATTCAAAGCCTCGCGATTGTAGACAATGGACAGCAACGGCTGATTGAAAAGATGTTTTTGGTTGTCATAGATGTAGTCCGCAATCAGGTCGGATAATTTACCTTGTTTATGCAAAAATTTGTCTTTCATCAAGTTGCTGACTTCGATCCATTCCTCAGTATAGACCTCGACAAAAATATCCCCTTTGGTATCAAAGAACAAATAAAAAGTGCCCTTGCCAATTTTCGCTTCTTGTGTGATGTCGGTAATCGTCGTTTTGGAAAAGCCATATTGCGTGAACAGCTTTTTACTGGCCAGGATCAAATTGTTTCTTATTTCTTCCTTTTCTGCCGGACTAAAATGTTTAGGCATTGATATTGTCCCTTTTCTATAATAATTTGTACGAATATGATTATATGTCGACGCTGCCAATAATACAATGGACGAACAGAGAAGTTGTGTTCTTCAGTCGTTTAAAAATGCCGCTTCAATGTCCCCAGCCACCATGGGATGGCCAAACAAATAACCCTGGACTTCGTCGCAGCCAAGCTCGGCCAGTACTCGCAATTGTTTCGGTGTTTCCACGGCAGCGACGGTTTTGATGCCCATCGCTTGTGCCATCATAATGGTGGCCTTGACAATCTGGTAGTCATTCTGATCAGAATCAATGTTTTCGGTCAACGGCCGGGCAATTTTCAAACTGTCAATGGCGTACTTTTTGAGATAGCTTAACGAGGAATAGCCAATGCCGAAATTGTCAATGATGATGTTAACACCCAGATCATGAAGCGTCTGCATAATCGTCATGGTCTGACCCGAACCACTCATGGCAAAATTTTCAACAATTTCAAAGCCAAGGCATTTGGGATCGATGTCAGATCTGGCAATCAGGTTCTCGATGAAGGGAATAAAATGAACCGTGTCCAGCTGTTTTGAAGAAATATTGATCGACATACGCAAATGCTTATCAACGCGTTTGTTCCAGATGCAAATCTGATCCACAGCTTCTTGAATCACCCACTCACTGATCGGTATGATTAAACCGGTTTCTTCAGCGATCTGAATAAATTCAGACGGCTTGACCAAACCGACCCCTGGGCTGTTCCAATTCAGAAACGCTTCAAATCCGACCAGCTCCTCAGTCTGCGTTGAGAATTGCGGCTGGTATCTGAGGAAAAACTCGCTGTTGAAATCGGCATATCGCAGCAGCATTTCCAGCTCGCTTTTTCGGGTGACCTGTTCCTTGATCATTGAACTGAAAAAAGATAACTGATTACAACCCTGTGATTTAGCGTGATACATGGCGATATCAGCATTTTTCAGCATCGCGATAGGATCACGAGCATCGATGGGGTACAATGTTATGCCGATGCTGATCGTGATATGAAAATGATAGGTCGCCAGGAAAATTGATTCGTTACAGCGGGTGATGAGCTCCTGGGCTATTTCGGCAATCTGTTCGCTGCTCTCGATGCCGCGAATGGCAATGACGAATTCGTCACCGCCAAGTCTGGCCATTGTTGCGCCGTACATATTCCATAAAGTCATCCTGTTGGCAATTTCGACCAACACTTGATCGCCGATGTCGTGGCCAAAAGTGTCGTTGATGGCTTTGAATCGATCAACATCCGCGAAAAGCAGCGCGACTTGTTCGGTTTCTGGCGTTTGCTTGAGCATATGGTCAAGTTGAGTCATAAAGTATCGTCGATTGTAAAAATTGGTGATCATATCATGGTTGGATACCGTTTCAAGGTTTTTGTTGATTTCCAGCAGTTCCTTGGTTCGGATGTCAATTTGTTCTTCCAGCATTTTGTTCATGCTTTTTTCGTGCTGGAGCAGCTTGGCGTTGATCCGCACGGAAGCGATGTAAGTGCTGAAAATCTGATAAAGTACCAGGATAACGATCAGCCCGAAAAATTCGCTCCAGCTGATGATCTGTACAGCCTTCATGAGAATCGGGATCAGCGCCAATATCAGACTGCGACTGAGATAGTTGTTTTTCTCCGGCAATTCCGTCGGCGTATGAAACACCAGATCGACCGGATACCAGCGGTGCCAGAGCGCCCCACAGCTTATCACGAAAAACGAACCGATGTAAATAACGTCGATCATTGTATTGGCAACATAGGTGCCTTGCAAAAACTGATAGTCATAAACCAAATCACAGATGTTATACATCAGGATGCCAGCGATAAAAACAACCATGGCTTTGGAAACTTTGCTGTCACCAATATTCAGTGCCCAGAGAATTACACAGCCAATACAGAAAACATCTGTTACTGCATAGATAAAAGTGATCAAACTCCAGGCATCCATACTGGCCAGCATCTCAAACTGACTTTTCAGCAAGATAACCCAAATCGAGGTCAGGCCAATGAAGGTTGTCACCAGTAAATCGAGAATTCTCTGCAGGCGATTCCACTTCTTGTGACCTGACATCAGCAAATAGCCGGTGGTCAGGCACAAAAACAGATTCGGCAAAAAATAGAGGGCGGCGATCAAGAGTGACTCGCCCGGATCCCATCCCAACACTAAAGAGTAGACGCCCCAAAGCGCGTCGGTCAGACACCAGGTGATCGTCGCCAGGGCCGCAAACAGCCAGATCGAGCGCGACTTTTTTTCTTTTACAAAGAGAATCAGTAAAACCACACTCGGGCCAAGCGTTGCCAAAGGTGCAAGAATATCACCCCAGATGCCATTCTGCATGATGGCCGAAACTGCATATAATAGCATCATGATCGTCATCATGATAAAAACTGCGGTGATTCTTTTTCTCATGAACACTACCTTTCGCCAAATACCCTAAGAAAGTCTGGTTTTAAAGTCTTCGTAGCCAAAGCGCCTGATGATTCGGATGCCGCCCTGGGGATTAGCCAAGGCGATCGCGGGTAAATTGATGCCGTTGAAGGTGTTGTTTTTGACCATGGTGTAATGCGCCATATCTTTAAAAACCAGTCGGTCGCCCGGTTTGAGCGGGTGATCAAACGAATAGTCACCCATGATGTCGCCCGCCAAACAGGTCGGACCGCCCAGACGGTAGGTGTAGGGTTTTTCGCTGGGCTTGCCGGCACCGATAATCTCCGGTCGGTAAGGCATTTCCAGAACGTCGGGCATGTGGCAGGCGGCCGAGGTGTCCAGAATCGCAATGGCCATGCCATTGTCGACGATGTCCAGCACCTCGGAAACCAAATAACCTGTATTGAGAGCGATGGCCTCGCCGGGTTCGAGATAAACCTGGACACCATACTTTTGCTGAAAAAACTCTATCGAGCGAATGAGTGATTCTATGTCATAGTCTGGTCGCGTGATGTGGTGGCCGCCACCCAAGTTGAGCCATTTCATCTGCGCAATCCATGTGCCGAATTTTTCGTCGACAACCTTAATCGTGCGCGCCAGCGTGTCGGCATTCTGCTCGCACATCGTGTGAAAGTGCAGACCGTCGAGATCGGACAACTGATCAGGTTGAAAGTTGGTCAGGGTGATGCCGAGGCGCGAAAAATTGTAACAAGGATCGTAGAGCGGTGTGGCGATTTCCGAATACTCGGGGTTGATGCGCAGGCCGCATTCTATCTTGCGTTTGTCGAAAGCGCGCACCAGCGGCCGGTACTTTTGCCATTGGGCAAATGAATTGAAGACGATGTGATCGCAGCAATCCATGATGGCGGGGAAGTCAGCCTCGGCATAGGCTGGCGCGAAAATATGCACCTCTTTGTTCATTTCCTCACGACCCAGACGCGCCTCAAAAAGCGAACTGGCGGTAACGCCAGCCAGATAGCGGCCGACCAAGGGAAACGCGGCAAACATTGAGAAGCCCTTAAGGGCCAGCAAAATCTTGCAGCCGGTCCGCTGTTGCACCGAATCAAGGATTTTGAGGTTGTTTTCCAGGCGTTCTTCGTCCACGATATAGCATGGCGTCGGCAAAGCGGCAAAGTCGATGTTCATCTTAATGCCTCAGTCAACCAGCGTCGGAGCGAAGCTCTCCTGCCACGGCAGACCGCAGGTGTTGAGCGCAGCCATAAACGGATCGGGATCGAACTCCTCGACGTTGAATACGCCAGGCTTCATCCAGAGGCCTTTGAGCATCATCATCGCGCCAATCATGGCGGGTACGCCGGTCGTATAGGAGATGGCCTGCGAGCCAACTTCGGCGTAGCAGGCCTGATGGTCGCAGACGTTGTAAACATAATAGGTCCGAGGTTTGCCGTCTTTGCTGCCGGTGATTATGCAGCCGATATTCGTCTTGCCCTTGGTGCGCGGTCCGAGCGAAGCCGGATCGGGTAGCACGGCCTTGAGGAAGTGGATCGGCGCAATCGGACGGCCCTCAAACATAATCGGCTCGATCGAGGTCATGCCGACATTTTCCAGTACACGCAGATGATTGATGTAGTTGTCCGAGAAGGTCATCCAGAAGCGAATGCGCTGGACGCCCTTGATATTGATGGCCAGTGATTCCATTTCCTCGTGATGCAGGAGATAAATGTTCTTTGGACCGATTTCGGGGAAATCGTAAGTGCGTTTGACTTCAAGGGCTTCGGTCTCAAACCACTGCCCGTTTTCGTAGTAGCTACCCGGTGCCGTGATTTCGCGAATGTTGATCTCCGGGTTGAAGTTGGTCGCAAAGGGATACCCGTGATCGCCGGCGTTGGCGTCAAGAATGTCGATGGTGTGAATCTCATCAAAATGGTGCTTCTGGGCGTAGGCGCAGAAAACGCTGGTCACGCCGGGGTCAAAGCCACTGCCTAGAAGCGCCATGATACCCGCCTTGGCGAAGCGCTCGCGGTAGGCCCACTGCCAGCTGTACTCGAACTTCGGGATTTCGGGCGGCTCATAATTGGCGGTATCCATGTAGTGGACGCCAGTCGCCAGGCAGGCGTCCATGATGGTCAGATCCTGGTAAGGCAGCGCGATGTTCATCACGATATCCGGCTGAAAATCGCGGATCATGGCGATCAGCTCATCGGTCTTGTCGGCATCAACCTGCGCGGTCCGAACAATGGTTTTGGTCGGCGGCAGGCCGGCCTTGATGGCATCACACTTGGACAATGTCCGGCTGGCCAGTAAAATTTCGCTAAAGACATCGGGGTTCTGGCAACATTTGTGCACGACCACGTTCGACACGCCGCCGGCACCAATAATCAAAGCTCTTCCCATCTCATCAGCTCCCCTCTTGTAATAGCGTGATTATACAAGCATTCAGGGGAAAAGTGAAGGGCTGTCAGGCTTAAACGGATTCCAAATACTTTTTTGCTGCATCCATAACACTTTCTTTGATGTATTTTGTGTTGGCTGAGTTATATCAATAATAGTAGATACCATCTGGTTTTTAACTATTTAAATTATATGATAAAATAAAGAGTAAAGGGGGAATAGCGATGGATATCGTCACACAGCACAATGCCCTGAAATTGTTTCGACAGGTCTTTGCCCACAGCACCAGCATCAGCCCACGAATCGCAACAAATCCCCAAAAGCCGCCCTTTCAGGACGACCAGCCGCTTCTGCAGCCGTTTCCTCGCACGTCGCCCGAAGCGCAGGGTATTTCTTCTGCCCACATCGCCGCTTTTTTGACTGCGCTGCAAAATGATATCACCCTTGATATGCACAGCGTTTTGATTCTCCGCCATGGCGCTGTCATTGCCGAGACGGGTTTCGGCGCTTACAATCCCAAAATCTGGCACATCACCCATTCGCAATCTAAAACCATAACCGGGTTGGCGATCGGCATGTTGATCGACGAAGGCAAGCTTCATCTCGAGGACAAAATAATCAAGATCTTCGAGAAACGGGTACCGCCTCTTGCCTTGTTGTCACACAAGACCATGACTGTCCGTCACTTGCTGACCATGAGCAGCGGCGCAGTTTTTAATGAGGCTGGCGCGATTACCGAGATTGACTGGGTTAAAAGTTTTCTTGAAACTGGCGTTTTGCTGGGGATCGGTAAACTTTTCAACTACAACAGCATGAACACCTATATGCTGTCTGCCATCGTTCATGAGGTCAGCGGGCAAAGCATGATGGATTATCTGCAGGATCGACTGTGGGCACCGCTGGGGATCACGAACCTTTTCTGGGAAACCTGCCCCAAGGGCATCGAAAAGGGTGGCTGGGGTTTGTACATCCGCCCTGAGGACATGGCCAAAATTGGCCAGCTAATCCTGCAGGAAGGACGCTGGGGCAATCGTCAGATTGTGTCCGCAGACTGGATTCGTGAGGCTACGACAGCTCACATGACACCACTCGATGTTATCGGTGACTTTAATTACGGTTATCAAATCTGGGTCGGCCGCAAGTACCGTTCATTTTTGTTCAATGGTTTGTTTGGCCAGAATGTCATTGGTTTCCCCGATTCGGGTATCATGATTGTCTGCAACGCCGGCAACGATGAGCTGTTTCAGCAAAGCAATTTCTTTGCCCTGGTTGAAAAGTTTTTTGGTGGTGACTTTAATGGTAAAAGCTTGCTGGCAAAAAATCGGAAGGCCAGCAAACAACTGATGGCTGTGCAAACCGACTTGAAAAGAGCCAGCATTTCAACGCTAAAGCCCGCCAGCTGGTGCGCCTCGCTCGATGGTAAAACATTTATTGCTGAGGCGACGCAAGCCGGGGCGGTCGGCTTGCTGCCGCTGATAACGCAATTGCTGCAAAACAACTTTACGCGCGGCCTGCAAAGCCTGAAATTTGAATGCCGCAATGGCGAATTTTTCTTAAACGTCATTGAATTGGATGAAAGCTACCGATTGCCGATTGGCTTTGCCGCGCCAAAACTTGCCGAACTGACCTTTCATGGCGAACCATACCGCGTTGCCGTGACCGGGCGACTTTCAACCAATGAAGATGATGTGCCAGTTTTGAAAATCAGGGTTTCATTTCTCGAAATTTCTAACACCCGTATCATCAAGATCTTTTTCCACGACGATTTTATCGTAACCCAATGGCTCGAATTGCCAGGCCGTCAATGTGTGGTCAATGCCATCAACGTCCTGAAGGACGGTGTTCGGCTTTTTCCTTTCCTGGAGTCCATCATCACCAAAGTCGACAACGAGTACCTGCGGTTCAAGATGAACCATATTCTGGAACCAGAAGTGATTGCCCGGCTGCCTAGTCTGGTTGTCAAGCCCTAACGGAGTCACTTCACAGCCCAAAACCCGGATCAAAAGGTTGGCGTCATAATGGCACCACCCTGTTATTGTTCAAACTGGAAACTGAATTTGCCATTGCCAGCATGGATGGATTTGTTGTTGAATTTGACCTCTGCTATTGTGTTGCAGGGGATCTCAACGTCAAGGCTGATGACACCCTTGTCGATCGACCATTTTGACCGGATCAGTCCGAAGATGCTGTCGTAACTGACATCTGCGCTCGTGAGGCCACAGGTAAAATCCGGCTCAATGCGAATGCTTTTAAAGCCGGCACCCACGCTGTTGATGCCGCCGATTTTTCGCACCATAAAATCATAGATGCACCCGTATGAATAGTGGTTGTACGATACATTGGAACGATTGCCCGCAGGGTCAATGGCAACCCACGATTCCCAGATGGTGGTCGCGCCTTGTTTGACTTCATAGAGCCACGATGGACACGCGGTCTGAAACAGCAGGCGGTAAGCGATGTCCTGATGGCCATGGTCGTAAAGCGTATCCATCAGGAAACCAATGGAGGCAAAGCCGGTGTCGAGGCGGTAGCCATTGTCTGTAATCAAGCCAACCAGGTTGGCGATGACTTTCGGCCGCAACTCATCGGGCACGGCATCCATTGCCAGTACCAGTACGTAAAGGCCTTGCAGATGCGATGCCAGACGGCCGGCGGCATCCAGGTAGACGCTGGCGAAGGCTGATCGAATTTTCTGGTTCAGCTGATCATAATAATGTGCTTGCTCTGGTTTGTTGAGCAGGGTGCAAATCTTGCTCATCAGCTTGGTGGAGTATGCAAAATAGAGTGAGCCGGTGTATTTGCCGGTATGAATGGTCGCATTGACCGGATTGTACGACCCCCCGTTGACCGCGGTACACAGGCTGGGCAGCAGCCAGTCGCCGAAACTGAAGTCCGTGTTCCACAAATAGCGGTGCTGCTCCTTCTGGGCCTCCGTGATGCCGTCAACAAAGTTTTCACGGGCTCGTTTTTCAATGAAGGCCAGCCATTTCATGCCAGCATCCAAGGTGCTCTCCAGCACATTGATATCGCCGTAAAAATTGTACAGGGCCCACGGCACACCAATGCAGGCATCGCCCCAGGCAGGCGAGGTGCCGGTTTTCATGCCGGGCGGCGGTGCGGAATTGCGCTCGATGTTGGGGACGATCATGGCAATCTGGCCGTCGTCCTTCTGATCGACGACCAGACACTTCAGCCAGCGCGCCGCGAAGGCCTGCATGTTCATGTTCTGACAGGCCGCCCGAGCGAAGATCAAAAAATCGCCTGTCCAGCCGGCCTTTTCGCGCTGGGGGCAATCGGTGGGGACGCCGAGCATATTGCCGATTTGACTCCATAAGATGTTGCTGGTCAGTTGATTAAGGTCGGGATTGCTGCAGGTGAAGGTCGATACCGGCTCCAGGTCGCTGCACAGCACATTGGCGCTGAAAGACGCGGCGTCGAGGATGCCGGGGTAGCCGATCACTTTGACATAACGGAAGCCGTGGAAGGTGAAGCGCGGTGTAAACACTTCAACGCCGAGACCGCTGAGGACAAAGATGTCGGTCTGGTCCTTGTTTTTGCCGGTGATGTGAAACAAAAAATTGCCATCGCGGTCAAGCACTTCGGCATGAATCAGCGTGATCTGATCACCCTGCTTTCCTGCGACTTTGAAGGTCACGGTACCGGCGATGTTCTGGCCAAAGTCGATGACGCTTTCACCGGCGGGGGTGTAAAGAACGCGAAGGGCAGGCAGCTGACCGACAGTTTTGACCGGCTCGGCCATTTGGGCAACCAAATTAAAGAGGGGGTAGTCCTTGACCACGGCGTTGGGCCAGGCGGCATCATCAAAGCGCGTCGTTTCGAAGGCGCGGCTGATCGTGGCATCATATTTCTCGCCGATGAATAGATCTGAATAAATATAGGGTCCGGTGCCTGTCTTAAAGCTGTCATCGGAGATTACGACCTGCTGCTCGCCATCCGAATATTGGATATCAAGTTGGAGCAGCAGTCCGTATTGGTCACCAAAATTGTTGCCGTTGCCGCCAAACCCGGTGCAGCTCATGTACCAGCCATCGGCCACGGTGACACAGAGAACGTTTTGGCTTTCGAGCAGTGCTTCAACATCATACTTCTGGTATTGCAGGATTTTATCATACGACGTTGTCTCGGGCGCCAGCGTGTTGATGGGAACTTCACGGCCATTGAGGGTGACCGAATAAACGCCGTGCGCCGTCATGTATAGTTTAGCCTGAGCAACTTCGGGCCGGCAAGCGAAGGTTTTGCGGAAAACGACCGGTTGATTCAAGTCAGCCGTCCGGTCGGTGCCGAAAGTGTTGCCAACCGACATATCAGGCTCACCGCCGACGCTGTTAATTTTTGTCCGTGCCGCTGCCGGCTCGATCCATTTGGCCTGCCATTCTTCCGTCTTCAGAAAGCCGGTTTCAAAAAAAGCCAAATCACTCGCCACTGGATCCTGTTTGTTGACACTCACGATGACGCGCCAGCAATAAACGGTTTTCGACGTCAGCGGCTTGCCTTCATACTGGATGCCGCTTGATTGATCAGACGCGACCTGGCCGCTGTCCCAAACTACATGGGTTGGGTCGGTAGCCAGGCACACTTGTAATTGGTAGCCAATTTGCAAGACATTGGCCAGTTCGGATTGAATTTTCCAGCCGAAATGTGGGCTTTGGCAGTCGATGATTTGCGATGCTGTCATGCTTTCGCAGGTTAAGTGAAATATTTTCAAAGCACTCATTTCCTTTACCGTTTACTTGAAGGACTCCAGGCGGTTGCTGATGATTTTGTTGTAGTTAACCACCTGCCGCTCATACTCTTCGTTCATGTAGCTGGACGTCAGCAGAAAATCCGCCGTGGCGCGGTTGTTGGCGACCGGAATGTCGTAGACCACCGCAATACGCAGCAAGGCCTTGACATCGGGGTCGTGCGGCTGCGATTCCAGGGGGTCCCAGAAGAAAATCACAAAGTCGATTGTACCTTCGGCAATCCTGGCGCCAATCTGCTGATCGCCGCCCAGCGGGCCGCTGTTGAAGCCCTTGACCGGCAAACCGGTTTTGTCGGCGATTAAGCGGGCCGTGGTGCCAGTGCCACACAGAAAGTGCCGTTTCAGCGTGTTCTCGTGAACCGATACCCACTCGACGAGTTCGGCCTTTTTGCTGTCATGCGCAATCAGGGCGATGCGCTTTTGTTTACCGATGGTAAAGGATATGTAGTCATTTTGAATCGTATTCATTGTTTTCACGTTCCTTCCGTGCCGACCTTGCATGATTTTATTATAACATTGAAACAGGCCGCCTTCTACGTGGCGGCCTGATAAATGCAAAATTCCAGCCCCTGGCTTTCAGTCAATGAAGTCGGCCGTGGGTGGCAACTCACTGTTGTAGATGACCTCGATGGGCTGACCATCGGCGTCGAAGGTAAGGTAACCGGGCTGCTCGGTAAACTGCGCCGGAACCCCTTCACCCCTGATGATTTTGATGGCTGTCTCCACAATTGTACTGGTTATACCGCCATGCGTGACAACCCCTCTGAGCAGCGAGGCTTGGGTCGCACTTCTGATCATGCTCTCGATATTTGAAGCTGTTTTATCCGCGCCAAAGACAGCGAGGTTGCTCAGGGATTCAGTCAAGCTGCCGGATTCGACCCTGGCGATCATTTCGTCGTTAGCGCCTCGAGCTGTGTCGCTGTCGAAACACATCACCGCCTTGATGTCCGGGTATGCCATGAAGGCATCATCAATCGCAGTTTTAGCATCTTCGCTGCTGGTAATCGATTGGTTGTCAAATTCGATCAGGGAGATTCGGGCATCATAAAACGGATTGAGCTGCGCCCGACCGTCAGCGTTCAGGATCAGACCGCCAGTCGGTTCAGTTACGGCTTTCTCTGTTCCGTCGACATCGGTAAAGATTGCCGCCGCGCCCTTGGTCTTGATAAATTGTCCATTCGAAAGGTCAATTTTTCGCAGGAATTTTTCGGCGATGATCTTCATGCCGACGGATCGCTTGATCATGTCTTGCGTCATGCTCTGCTCAAAAACAGCCACCTTGATGCTCCCCGGCCCGGCGGTTGGAAAGGTCCTGCTGATCCACTGCGTCACCATGGGGGCCATCATGACGCCAATCGTGAATTCGTCACTCAGCACGAAGGCTGTTGCCGTACCCTTCCCGGTGTAGCTGTGGCTGACCAGGGTTTTGATGCCCGCATCGGCAGCCGTGTTCAGCACATCTTTCAGCGCTGCGGGGTCACCCACCGGTATGACATAGAGAAAGCCAACGTTGCTGACCTTGAAATTTTGAATCTGATTGATCATATTCTGCGAATCCATCCCGGCGTCGATGGCCTGGATGGTGTAGCCTTCCGCGGCAAGAGCTTGCGTCAGCTGGTCGCGGATATCCGTAAAATCGGCGTTGGTGCTGGAAGGAATGCAGATCGCCGCGGTTTTATTGATTGCTTCAATTCGTGTTTCTTCGCCGTATAAACCACAACCGGTCATTGCCCAGGCTGCCATAGCCACCACGAGAAAAACCGTCAAAAATCTTCTCATTTTATCGCTCCCATTTTTAAATTGCTTCTGTTCATCTTAAAACATTCTTTTCGTATCTGTCAATAAAGCGTATTTACATTTATAATAAACGCAAATACATCGCGGGAGGGCTTATGGCACATCATACCGCTAAAGATGGCTATCACCAGTTTGCCGATCGATTGAATCTGTTCCCGCAGGGCGCTCCGCCGACCGATTTGCTTTTTCAGACCCTCAAGGTCTTTGTCCGTGAGGATGAGGCAACCTGGCTTGCGAAAGTCCCCCTTCGCCCCTTTAAGGTTGATCGTGTTGCCTCAGCGTGGAAGGTTTCTGTGCCAGAAGCGCAGAAGCGTTTGGACGAACTGTCGTCCAAATGTCTGCTCTTGGACATGCCCGATGCCACGGGCGATGTCGTCTATGTTTTGCCGCCGCCCATGGCCGGTTTCATCGAGTTTTCGCTGATGCGGCTGCGCGGAGACGTCGATCAGAAACTGCTGAGCGAAATGTTTTACCAATATGTAACCGTCGAAGAAGATTTTATCCGCGATCTCATGCTCCGCGACGGCACGCCCATGGGTCGGGTGTATGTCAATGAACCTGCTCTGCCGCAGGATAACACGTTGCATGTTCTGGATTATGAGCGAGCCAGCGAGATTATCAAATCATCGAAGCACATCGGTGTTGGCATGTGTTATTGCCGGCATAAAGCTTCTCATAATGTCGGTGCCTGCGACGCGCCGATGGACATCTGTATGACCTTCGGTGAAACGGCTGATTCGCTGATTCGCCACGAGTATGCCCGCCGCGTTGATGCTGCCGAATGTCTGGACCTGCTCGACGTTGCTTACGCCAGCAATCTCGTTCAGTTCGGCGAAAACGTTCAACGCCAGCCGGCCTTCATCTGCAACTGTTGCGGCTGCTGCTGCGAAGCGCTGATGGCGGCGCGAAAATTCGGCTTGATGAGCCCGGTCGAAACGACCAATTACCTGCCCTCGGTGATCAATGAAACCTGCACCGGCTGCGGCAAATGTGTCAACGTTTGCCCGGTCGAGGCCATGGGGCTGGTCTCGGCCAACGACCCGGCTCACCCCAGCCGCAGAATTGCCCGCCTCGATGAGCGGATCTGTCTGGGCTGCGGTCTGTGTGTGCGGGTTTGCCAAAAGGATCACGCCATCGTTCTCAAGCCGCGGGCAAACCGGGTGGTGACGCCGGTCAACAGCGTTCATCGGATCGTCATGATGGCCATTGAGCGTGGCAAGCTGCAAAATCTCATTTTCGACAATCAGGCCCACCTCAGTCATCGCGTCATGGCCGCCATCCTCGGCGTCATCCTGCGGTTGCCGCCGACCAAGCAGATATTGGCCAGCAACCAGATGCGGTCCAAGTACCTGGTTTCACTGATTAAAGCCTTCAAGTTAAATTGACGGCAAAGCCCCGTCAGCGCATGGTGTTCGGTTAATAGCCGGTTGCTTTGATGGCAGCAGTGACTTCATCGATAAAACCAAGATCACTTTGCGCCATGATCACTGTTGTGTTGACGCGGCAGAAGAAGTAATAACCTTTGTTGGTCGTAAAGGTTTTTCGGTTAAAGTTAGATCCGCTTGTTTCAATGTTTTCGCTGATAATTTCATTTTCATTTAAATACTTTTCCGAATCTGCATACTCGTTGAAAAACTCGACTGCTGAATCTTTGGATTCAATTTCACAGTAGATCAGGATGTACGAATAATCGAGCGGCATGGCCAATTTGGCAGCTTTGACAACTTCTTCTCCCAGCATGTCTGTATCATCTTCAACGGTGAGCTTCAAAGCTTCCATACTGGTTTTAAATTCCGCTGCAGTTATCGCTTGTTTTGCTCCATCGCATCCCGAGCACGCAATTGACAAAATCAGCAGACCCATGATCAAAATGTTCTTTTTCATAGAATTCCCCTTCTACTTCTAATTTCGTTTGCCAGATGCCCAAAAGATGATGAGTGCAATGGTCAGAATGATGGCTGCGCCAAAAAAGACGTCCCCGAAGCCACCGAGCAGTCCAGCCGCAAAGCCGCCCAACACTGTCCCAACCCCTTGACCGACATCCATGCCGATGTAGTAAGTGCTGGACGCCACGCCAACACGGTCCGGTCCAAGTTTGCGAATGCTGTAAGTCTGAATCGACGGTGATCCGAGTGCCTGCCCCACCGCGTAGAAAACTGCTGCGGCAATGATCAGCCAAATCGTATGGGCTGCTCCGAGCAAAACCGCGGCAATAATCGAGGCCGAAAAGGCTGGTATCAGGACAAATCGAATGTTCTTTCGATCGATGAGTTTGCCCGAGAAGGGACGACTGATCAGCAACACGACCGATGATACGACGAAGAACAAACTGATATCGGCGATATGGCGTTCTTTGGCCAGCACGACGATGAAATTGCCGACCAGACCTGACAGCAAGGCGAAGCCGCCACCCAAAGCAGATGTCGGCAGCAATTCCGTTGCGATCAGGTCACCCAGCCGGATACGCGCGCGGCGCGTGGGCTGTATGCGTTCTTGTTTTCCAGGATTTTTGAGCAACAGCATGCCGCCGGCTGCCACGGCCGTCACAAGGCCCGCCCCCCAAAAAGAGACTCGGTAATCTGGCAGCGCCGTCGCGATCGCCGGACCAATGCCAATCGCCAGAATATAACTGAGGCCGAGATAGCCCATGCCTTCGCCAAGTCTGTTGACCGGTATGTAGGTTGAACCCAATGACGTGCTGGCGGTCGAGCTGATGCCAAAAAAGAAACCATGAATAATTCTCACGATCAGCAGAAAAACAAAGTTCGGTGCGACGGCATAGCCGGCGGATGAAATTGCCAGGAGCAACGTCATCACAAGCAGCAGATGTTTTTTGTTCATGCGGTCGACGGCGATGCCGGAAATCGGACGGGCGATCAGGGCCGTGATGGCAAACATGCCCGCGATGAAGCCGGCTTGTTCCGGGCTGGCGCCAATGCTGATTGCATAATCGGCCAAAACCGGATTGACCATGAAGAAGCCAACTGCCATGATGGTGTTTAGAATGAGCATCAGGATGTAGGAGCGATTCCAAAGTCTGGTCACCGGCTCCAGCAGTAACTCCGTCATCCTTTAAATTTATCCATAAAGCTTGTGATGAGGTCGATCGGTAACGGGAAAATAATGGTCGAATTTTTCTCGACCGCAATTTCGGTCAGGGTCTGCATGTAGCGCAGTTGAATAGCGGCCGGCTGCGTCGCCAGCACCGCGGCGGCCTGTGACAGCCGCTCGGAGGCCTGATATTCGCCATCGGCCGAGATGATTTTGGCCCGGCGCTCGCGATCGGCCTCGGCCTGTTTGGCCATAGCGCGTTTCATGGAATCGGGGATTTCGATGCTTTTAATCTCGACCGCTGTGACCTTGATGCCCCACGGGTCGGTGTCATCGTCCAATTGAGCGCGCAACAGTTCGTTCAGCTCGGAACGTTTGGACAGAATCTCGTCCAGTTCGTGCTGGCCGAGTATCGAACGCAGGATGGTCTGACCGAGCAGCGTCGTGCTTTGCGTGTAGTTGGCGACCTTGATCACGCTCAGAATCGGATCAAAGACATTGAAATAGACCACCGCGTCGACCATGGCCGGGATGTTGTCTTTGGTGATGACTTCCTGTTTGGAGACATCGATCGTAAAGGTACGCAGGTCAATTTTAACCACCTTGTCGATGCTGAAGGGGAAGATGATATTGATGCCGGGGTTGAGCAGCCCGGCCAGCTTGCCAAAACGGAACAGGACACCGCGCTGGAATTCGGTGATGATGCGGACCATGCCAGGCAAAACCATGAAGGGCGCAATCAGCAAGAGAACCAGCAGAACGATACCGCCGGGATCCTGGTTGATCATGACGCCGGTTATAGCCAGGCCAACCCAAATGACCGCGATAACACCCATGAAAATGGCGTTGGCGAAAATTTTTCGTGAAATGGCCAGACCGATCCAGACAATCCACCAGAGTGCTTCGAGGGCGAGAGCAACAATAATCAACATCAGAATTGCAGGTTCCATTTTCATTTCCTCCTATTTTGGGGATGACATTTTTTCTCGGATATTGTCAGCCAGCAGATACCAGCGCTGAACACTGTTTTCGAGGCGAAAGTAGTGGATAACATAGGCTGCCAGAATGATGACGACCATGACCAGCAGGGCAACAGTCATGACAGAAACGGCCGTTGCCAGCATAATCGCATAAATAAACATCAGCAGCAAGGCAAAAAGAATGGTGACCAGCAAATGAATCAGTCGCTCATGCTGGAGCCAGGCGAGTTTGCGCAGATGGTCTTCGAGCACCATCTGCCATTCACAATCGGGCAACTCAAGCAGTTTTTTCACATGATCTTCATGCGACCTGATATAACGACTCATATTGATGCCGAAGGCTGATGACTTTTTCATCGACTATCTCCAGTTCTGCAGACCGGCTGCAGCCGTTCCAATCAAATTACCGTTTTCAACTTTGATGAATTCGCAATATTGCCCCTTCTGTTCATTCATATAAATTCTAACATAATGGCTGAGTTTGTCCCTAAATAATTTTGATTTGTAAAAGGTCGAACCATCAGCGGTCACGCAAACCGGCCGGCAAGGGTTTTGCCCGTGACCGGTCTTGTCAAGGATGGCTGAAAGGTTGGCGGTGATCATCAAGGCGGTGCGTTCGATCATCGCATCGATCATGAAATAAAGCACAGCCCGATCATTGTCATCGGCATTGATGCCATTGGCTGTCAAAAATCTAAAAAGATTGATGTTGTTGTCATAGGGGTAATTGAGAAAATTATCGATGTCTCTGGCACCAATGCGCAGGGCATTGATCTCGCTGGCTGGCCGCTTGCGGCTAAACAGGCCATCTTCGATGGCGTGAATCAGCAGCCGTTGGAAGACATAGCCCTGATAATGTCCGGCCACCATTTTTTCAAAGACATGATCGCCCGGGTTAGATGACGCCTGATCAACTTCTTCGTCAATCACGCCGCGCGGAAATTTATCGAAGCAACCGGATTCGAGGTTGACGACCATGCTTTTGCCGCAAAAGCCGGCTTTGATCTTGCCAATGGCGCTGGTGTTTTCAACATAGCAAGTGTTGTTACCTGTTCCCATAATCAAGCCGATATAACCCTCGAAAACGCGGTCCGCGTTGCTGAACGCACCGCCCAGCAAACAAGCTGCGGTGTCGTTGAGGATAACAATCGAGCGCTCCGATTGATCGCCGTGGGCAGCGATCGTTTGCAACAGATTCTCCCCGATCAGATCACCTTCCAGGCCGTTGACCGTGACTTCCTTGCTGAGTCTGAGCAGTCGTCCGTCATGATTGGGCTGAATCTCGGTGGCATAGGAAAAGCAGAAACCAATTTTGCTGCTGTGCCGCAAGTAAGGTTTTAGATGACCCGCCACGGTCTGATAGAAGGTCTTGCGATCGGTGGGGGTTACCGAACCCGGCATTTTGTAGAGCGAAATGTTATCAAAAACCGGTTTGCTATTCTGGTCAAACCAGGCCAAGGCCACCCGCAGGTTGCTGCCGCCCGCGTCAATGACAATAACTTTTTCCTTGATTGGCAATTTGTTGTCTGTGCGCAGATAGGTCGGCAACATCGGCAACGAGCTTTCGCGGCCGGCCAATCCCGCAGACATCTGGTCAACAAATGACGCGCAAAAGGCGTCCATATCAATATGATCAGCATCCATTCGATAAGCAGCCATAAATGATCTGGTTCTTTCTTTTATTGTCATGTTTCACCTCTGTTGTTGCTCAGGCCGAGCAGTTTTGCGGCATTGTCGCCTGTTACCTGTTCCATTTCCTGCTGGTTGAGATCCAGTGACAGGATGCCTTCGAGCTCTCGCTTTTGATCTGTCCAGGGGGCGTCAGAACCAAAAACGATTTTGTCCATGCCGTGACGGCGCATCATGTCTGTCAGACGTTCGCGGCCAAGACGCCGCAAGCTGAAGGAGGTGTCCAAAACGAGGCTGCGGCCCAGCAGATGGTTTTCAACGTCGTCCCAAAAACGGTATCCGCCCATGTGGGCGGCGATGATGGTGCCGCCCGGAAAAGCATCCAGCACTCGCGCCAATCGCTCTGGCGTGCAATGCCACGGCCCTCGATAAGCGGCATCTTCGCCAGCGTGAAACAGAATGGCCAGGTTGGCGGCAAAGACCGCTTCATAAAGCGGAAACAGCTTGGGGTCATCAACATAAAACGATTGGTATTCCGGGTGCATTTTGATGCCGCGAAAGCCGTTTGTTTGCAGCCAGCGGATTTCCTGACGCCAGCCCGCATAGTGCGGGTGCAGGGTGCCAAAACATATCAATGTATCACTTTGAATTGCCAGAGCCCACCGATTGATTTTTTCGGTTTGTCCGGGTTTGGTGGCGATGGGCTGAACGACAGATCGATCAATGCCGGCTACGCGCGCGGCCTGGGTCAAACCTGAACTCGTGCCGTCACTGTACATTTTCAGACCGGTGTTTGCACGAAAACTGGTGACCGCCTTTGGGGCCAGATCGTCTGGAAAGCAATGGGTGTGAAAATCGATAATCATGTACGAACCTCAAATGATTGGTTTGGCTTCTATTGTAACGCAATCCTCGACTAAAGATAATCATTTTGTCATAATTACCCCTCATCATTTGCTTGTCAAGAATGATAGAATGTATAGACGATGACATGAAATCTAAGATAAAGGCTGGTCTCTTGCGTGATGCAAACAAGTGAAACAAGTGACGAACCCCGAAATATTTATCGGTTACTGACATCGTTGATCGGCATGCGCTCGATCGGCCGCCAAAACAAACACGGATCGGACAGTAAGCTTGCGCTTCTGGCCTGGCAAGATCTGCCTGGCAACCGATTTTGTTTGTGGAATTGGCAGACCGGCATTTTTGCATTTGCCAATGACTGGTTTAAAGCGTTCGGTTTTGGTGCCGGGAACAATTCTCCACTCGATCATTCGCATGAATGCTCTTTAACGCAACTGGAAACGCTGATTCATCCGGACGATGCTTCCCTTGCCATCAGCGCGTTGAAGGCCTTTCGTACTGATTCGAAGGGTGGCAGCAAAATCGAATTGCAATTTCGATTACGCAACAGCAATGGCGACTATCGTTGGGTTCAAGCGAGTGGGATGGCCATTGCCGATGTCGACGGACTGCTGGGTCTGGCGATGGTTTATCAGGATACCACGAGCCAGATGGATGCCCATCAGGAGCTGATTCACCAACGGAGCATCGCTGATGGCCTCATGAACAGTTCCGATCTTTTTGTTCTGATGTTGAATATTGACGGTCAGATTCTTCGTTTCAATCCGTTCGCGGCCAAGCTTACCGGCTATGCTGAAGCAGAGGTGATTGGTCGTTCCTGGATCGACTGCCTGTTTCGCGAATCAGATCGGCCCGAGATGTCTCGCCTGCTGGAGCGAGTCAAAACCAATCAGGCCAGCAAGCAAAAGCGCACCAGCATTGTTCACAAAGACGGGCGCGATATGGAATTGGTTTGGCATTACCACCCGCTGAGCGATCATCGTGGTAAGCCGACTCATTTTGCCGTGATCGGTATGGACGTGACCGACCGACGCATCCTGGAAAAACAGCTCTATGAACTTGCATTTTTTGACCGTTTGACGGGCCTCTGCAATCAGACTCGCCTTGAGCAAAACTTGCAGAGCATGATCAGCAAGCGCAACAACAGCGATGAATCGCTGGCCCTGGTCTATTTTGATGTTGATCACTTCAAGCATGTGAATGATGCCTTGGGTTACAGCGCTGGGGATGAGCTCCTGCAATGGATCGCCTGCCGGCTGCGCGAACTTGTCAAGGAGCCGGATGTGCTGGCGCGGCTGGGCGAAGATGAATTTGTCATTTTGCTGAGTACACATCAAGACGAAGCGCAGGTCAAAACCCTGATCCGCGAGCTGCAGCGAGTTTTGTATCAGCCATGGGAAAAGAAAAGTCACAGTTTTCAAATCACGATCAGTACGGGTGTTGCCTTCTACCCCCAGCATGGCAGCGATTTCAAAACGCTGCTCCAACACGCCAGCATTGCGTTGTTCAATGCCAAGGATCACGGACGCGACCAGCTTTGCTTTTATGATCAGCAAATGTACCTGCGCAATCTGCATTATATTGATCACGTCAATCAGCTCAAGCAAGCCATTCAGGAGCATCAGTTTGTTCTGCACTATCAACTGCAGTACGACCTCAAATCAGGGCAGCCCCGCGGTGCGGAAGCCCTAATCCGCTGGCAGCACCCGCATCGCGGTCTGATCTCGCCGCAGAGCTTTATTCCGCTGGCCGAGTCTGCCGGCTGCATCAATGAGATCAGCAAGTGGGCCCTGACCGAAGCCTGCCGCCAAAAGCAGCTTTGGAATGAACAGGGTATTCCCATCGATAAAGTAGCCGTCAATCTGTCGAGTTACAGTTTCAGATTGCAAAATTTGACGGATATTGTTGATTGCGTCCTGGAAAATAATGGCCTTTGCGGCGAAGCAATTGAATTGGAAATCACCGAGTCAGCGGTTCTGGATAACATCGACGAAGCGCTGGGAAAGATTGCTCAATTGCAGCAGCGGGGCATCACTTTTGTTTTGGATGACTTTGGCACCGGCTATTCTTCGTTGACTCATCTGCGTTTGCTGCCGGTCCGCGTGATCAAGATTGATCAAACCTTTATCCGAACCATCCTTGAGAATACCGCCGATGCGCTGATCGTTCGGGCGATCATTGACTTGGCGCATAACCTCGAATTGATCGTCGTTGCCGAGGGCATTGAAACGGTTGAACAGATGCGTCTGTTGCAATCTTTTAATTGCGACTATGCGCAGGGGTTTTTATTCCATTACCCGCAACCCGCTGATGAAATTGCCCTCTTTGATCTCGGACACCCGACCATCAACAGCGATCTGACCAGCGATTTCAGTAATTTTTGAAAATGCTTAACCGCGGTGCGTTGGTGACTGCCGCAGAAATTCATCCCCTTCAGCAACCTGAATCTGACACCGCGCGTGTTCATTTTTGACTCGCTGAACAGTTATGCCGGCAGCTTGGGATATGGTCTATATTGCGCTAGATTCCTTCAACCGTCGGGACATCAAGTAAAATCTGTCATTTAAGCGCCAGGGTCAGGGCTTCAGCAGCCTGCTTCTGAAGCAGCAGGCTGTATTTTTCCAGAATTTGGTTGCGCTCGTCAGGGGTGGCTGCTGAGCGGAGCGCCAGTTTGCTCGCGTCGGTCAGCACGGCAATTTGCGCCTGCAGCTTATCCATGAGCATCGTCATTTCGATGGCTTTGTCATCAATTGCGTTGATCGGCTGCTGAACCTTGGCAATGCTGGGGCGGGAAACAGCCGCGCCCAGACTGACGGTTTCGCCAAGCTTGGCGATGTGTGTCATGATCCTGAATTTGCCTTCGATTGTTTTGGAGAAGCTGGCAATGACCTCCGGTTCGCCATGAACCAGCAGGATTTTTTGTTGGTTTGCTCGACATTGAATTGATCCAGTCGAGCAAGCCATCGCGATCGGCGTGGCCGGAGAATCCTTCAATTCTTTCGATGCGAGCTCGTACGGCGATTTCTTCATCAAAGATACGGACGTTTTTGGCCCCATCGACCAGACGTCGCCCCAGCGTACCCTGGGCCTGAAACCCGACAAAGACGATGGTCGATTCGGGCCGCCAGAGGTTGTGCTTGAGGTGGTGTTTGATGCGTCCGGCGTCGCACATGCCGCTGGCCGAAATGATGATCTTGCTTTGTTTGTCGAGATTGAGCTGCTTGGACTCTTCGGCGCTGGCTGTAAAATGCAGATTGGGGAAGTCCAGTGGCTGATCACCCTTCAGGATGTACTGACGCGCTTCATCGTCGTAGCAATCGGCGTTGTCGCGGAAGATTTTGGTCGCGGAAACGGCCAGTGGGCTGTCAACATAAACCGGCGTGCTCATGAAGGCTGAACGTTGGTTTTTGTACTTTTCTTCCTGACGATTGAGCTCATAGATGATTTCCTGCGTGCGGCCGATGGCAAAGGATGGAATAACCACATTGCCGCCGCCCGCGATGGTCTCATTGATGATATTGACGAAGCGGTCGACCTTGTCAACATTGTTGGCGTGCAGGCGGTCGCCGTAGGTTGATTCAATCACCAGATAATCGCAGCCGTCGATGATCGTCGGGTCACGCATGATCGGGATGTTCTTGTTGCCCAGGTCGCCGGAAAAGACGATTTTAGTGGCTTTGTCGGCCGGTTGACCGCTTTCCTGAATCCAGATCTCAAGGATGGCCGAGCCAAGAATGTGCCCGGCGTCACGCAGGATCACCCGCACGTCGGGGGCGGGTGAAAATTCTTCATTGTAGACCACCGTCTTGAAAAGCTTGAGTGAATCAAAGGCGTTTTGCACGGTGTAAAGTGGCAGCGTGGCAGGTTTGCCGGCGCGTAAGTTTTTGCGGTTCTTCCATTCTTGCTCCATCTCCTGGATGTGACCCGAGTCGGGCAGCATGATGCCGCACAGATCAGCCGTAGCTTTGGTCGTATAAATGTTCTTACGGAAGCCATCGGTATAGAGCTTGGGAATGCGGCCGCTGTGATCAATGTGCGCATGGGTGAGCAGCATGAAATCAATGTCTTGCATATTGAAGGCGAAGCTTGCATGGTTCATCTCGTCTTCTTCTGGATGCCCCTGATGCATGCCGCAGTCGATCAGAAAGGAGGTCTGATCAGTCTCCACCAAATAGCAGGAACCCGTCACTTTTTCGGCAGCACCTAAAAATGTAATTTTCATTTAAAACTCCTCCTGAAGCGACTTGTTATAATCCCTTCTAGTTTCGCACAACCGCTCGCATGTTTCAACAAAAAACGGAGCCAACCATTTGCGGTTGACTCCGTCTTGAGTGTTATCATGACAGGCTCAGATGAACAAGGACATGTCCGAATTCTCCGCCGAGCCCAGCATGGTGGCCACGCCACCGATCTCCGCGCCCTCAATCAGTTCTGCGGCCTTGATGCCCATGACATCCATCGACATCTGGCAGGCCACGAGGCGGACGCCGTTGTCGAGAGCGGTCTGCATCAGTTCCTCCAGCGAGGCGACGTGCTTGGACTTCATGACGTAGCGGATCATCTTGGCGCCGATGCCGGCCATATTCATGTTGGACAGGCCCAGCTTATGGGTGCCGCGCGGCATCATCATGCCGAACATCTTCTCGATCAGGCCTTTGCGAACCTTGACACGCTTGGGTTTTCTGAGGATGTTCAGCCCCCAGAAGGTGAAGAACAACGTGACCTTGCGACCCATGGACGCGGCACCGTTGGCGATGATGAAGGTGGCAATGGCCTTGTCCAGCTCGCCGCTGAAGACGATCATCGTCTTGTCGTCACCGGCCGCCGTGACGGCCGATGCTTTCCGCGGCAGTCCTTTGCGGACGCGCGCGGTGTAGGTGCCGTCGTGAAGCGACATATCCTCCAGGATATTACCGGTTCGCTCGCACCAGATGCCGGCGTCAGAGAAGAAGCCGGGATCAGTGGCGTCGAGAATCAGGGTGTCGCCCGGTGCCAGCGGTTTCAGGCCTTCGGCCAGTTTGAGGATGGGTCCTGGGCATTGCAGACCGGTCGCATCGAGACGTACAGTTTGCGCCGCCACCGGGCAGGCAGCCGCAGCGCCGACCGCCAGTTTCTCGCCCTCGTCTGCGCTGTCCTCTTTGGCTTGACCATAGCAGTCGAAGGGAATCTCCGCGGCTCGGTCGAGCATGACGGTGTGGTAGGTTTTGTAACCGCCGCTGAGGTTGAAGACCTGGTTGAACCCGTTTTGGCGCAGAATACGGCTGGCCAGGTAGCCGCGCAGGCCAACCTGACAGAAAACGTAAATCTTGTGATCGCGCGGCAGTTCCTGGAGGCGTCCGCGCAGCTCGTCGAGCGGGATGTTGTCAGCGCCGGTGATGCTGCCGATGGCAAATTCCTCAGGCGTGCGGACATCAATCAGCAGATCCTTGTTGAGATCAAGCTCGGCCACGTCATGGTAGTGGAAGACCGCGGTGTCGCCCTTGATCATGTTGGCGGCGGTGAATCCCAGCATGTTGACCGGATCCTTGGCCGAGGAGAACGGCGGCGCATAGGTCAGTTCGAGCTTTTCGAGGTCCATGACCGTCGCGCCAAGCCGCTGGGCGGTCGCCAGCACGTCGATACGTTTTTCGACGCCGCGGACACCGACGGCCTGGGCACCGAGGATTTTGCCGCTTTTCGGGTCGAACATCATTTTGAGCGACAGCTGGGTGGATCCGGGGTAGTAGCCGGCGTGATCCAGCGGGTGAATGTAGGTTTTGGCATAGGCGATGCCGTCGCGTTTGAGTTGCTTTTCGTTGAGGCCGGTGCTGGCGGCTGTCATGTCGAAGACCTTGAGCACGGCACTGCCCTGTACGCCCTCAAAGGCCACCTTGCGGCCGGCGATGTTGTCGGCGGCGATACGGCCTTGCTTGTTGGCCGGGCCGGCCAGCGGGATCAGGCCGGGCTGTCTGGTCACGAAATTTTCGATTTGAATGGCATCGCCAACCGCCAGAATATCGGGGTCGGAGGTTTGCAAATACTGATCAACCTTGATGGCACCGGAAATGCCCAACTCCAGGCCAGCCTCTTTAGCCAGACGGCTGTCCGGGTTGATGCCAATACTGAAGATGACCAGATCAGCCGCCAGCGAGGAACCGCTGGTCAGGCGAACCTGAAGCGAGCCGTCCTTCTCCTGACGGAAGCCGGCCGCGCCACTGTGAAAGACAAGTTTGAGACCCTTGATGCGCATGTGCTGATGCAGGAAAGCCGCCATGTCGGCATCCATCGAAGCGACCACCTGATCGGTGAATTCGACCAGCGTCACCTCGATACCGCGTTCCATGAGGTTTTCGGCCATCTCGACACCGATGAAGCCACCGCCGACGACCACAGCACGGGCGGGCTTTTTCTGATCGACATAATCGCGAATTTTATAGGTATCGGGAATGTTGCGCAGGGTAAAAATGCCCGGTAGATCCATGCCCTCCAGCGGGGAACGTTTGGGTTCAGCGCCGGGTGAAAGGATCAGCTTGTCGTAGCTTTCCTGGTAGTTGATCCCCTTGCTGTGATCATGAACGATGACTTTTTTGGCCGCGCGGTCGATGCTCATCACTTCCGACCAAACGCGAATATCAAGATTGAAACGACTACGCATGGCTTGAGGCGTCTGAACCAGAAGCTTCTCCCGGTCCTTGATGACGTCACCGATGTAATAGGGCAAACCGCAGTTGGCGTATGAAATAAACTCGCCCTTTTCAAAAAGAATAATTTCCGCTGTTTCATCCAGACGACGCAAGCGCGCCGCTGCTGATGCTCCGCCGGCCACGCCGCCGACAATTATAACCTTCATTTATATCACCTCGCATACCATCATAACAGGCAACCGAATTAAAATCTGTAACATTGTTACAGATTTAACAAAGTTATAACCTTTTCATAACAAGGTCAGCCGACGTCGAGAACTTCAAGCCAGAGGCTTTTCAGGTAATGTGATTCCGGATAGCCAGCCAGAACAGGGTGATCGCGATCCTGACGCCGAACTTCGATGATCCGCACGGTGCGTCGTGTGTCGCGGGCGGCCTGCAGAACCGTGTCGATGAACAGTTGCTCAGGCATGTGAAAGGAGCAGGAATGGGTAGCCAGAATGCCGCCCGGCGCAAGCAGCCGCAGCGCCGACAGGTTGATCTCCTTGTAACCGCGCACGGCCGCGGCCTGAGCTGAATGACTTTTAGCAAAAGCTGGCGGATCGAGAATCACGGCATCAAACTTGATCTGGTTGTGCACCGCCTCGCGCAGATAGTCAAAAGCATTGGCAGCCTGAAATGTCATACGGTCCGCCAGGCCGTTGTGTTCGGCGTTGCCCCTGGCCAGAGCAATGGCACTCTCGGAGATATCGATCGCGGTCACCTGGGCAGCGCCGCCGACCGCGGCGTTGAGCGCAAAACCGCCGATATAGCAGAAGCAATCGAGGACTGATTTATCTTTGATGTAGGGCCGGAGCGCAGCATGGTTGGCCTTTTGGTCGAGAAAATAACCCGTCTTCTGCCCGCCGGCCAAATCGATCTGCAGTTTAATGCCGTTTTCCAGAATTTCAATCCGGCCAGGATCTTGCCCATAGTAGACTTTTCGTTCGAGCGGCAACCCTTCTTTGATTCGTACCGGCTCTTCGTGCTGCAAAATCAGGTTGGCCGGATGACAAGCTTCAATCAGGGTATCCGCTATGACCGGTAACCAGCGCTCCATGCCCAACGACAAAACCTGTAAAACGATGGTGTCAGCGTATTGGTCAGCAATCACGCCCGGCAGACGGTCAGCCTCGGCAAAGATCAGGCGGTAGCTGTCAGTGTCCGGCTGGCGGAGCAGCCGACGGTAGGCCAACGCTGCCAGAACACGCTCGCGAATCAGCTGATTGTCAATGGTCTCGTGCCGCCGTGTCAGCAAGCGGACTGTCAGCATGGAGTTGGGGTTGTAGACACCGGTGCCGAGGTAGCCGCCGCGAAAGTCGCAGACATCGACAAGATCACCGGGAAGCGGGACGTCAGCGTCTGTCCAGGAAGAGGACCCGATCTGGGTACGATAGACCCATGGATGGCCTTGGGCAATCTTTTTCTGAACGCCGTTGATCAACGTTATTGTTGGCATGGTAAGAAAACCTCATGATTCAGTCATAATAATGGGTTCAGGTTGCTGCGGGGTCTCTGACAGCTTGCTGTCGCTCTCGGTCTCGGCAGATGCTACCGGGATGTCCCTGATCAGCTTTTTGATGCGTTTCATCTGCATATCCTGAAAGAGCTGATGCGAACGGGGCATCAGCGTGCGATCGGCGGGATAAAACAATCGATGCTGGCGCGTCGCCAACAGCAGCGGGCACAGCGAGCCGGATTTGATTTTACCCAGAAAGTTCACGACGCCGGCGGCGGCTGATATGGCATCCTGGGTTTCGGCCATCCGTGTCACCAGGATCAGCAGATTACGTCGGGATGGTGACGTCGTCTGAGCGTTGATATGGCGAATACAATCCTTCAGCAGTTGGTCGACCATGAAAACATTGAGGGGTTCGTGCTGCAAAATGATGACTCGATCATTTAAGCGGCTGCCCAGCAGTTTGATTTTGCAGCGGCGCAGGTAGATGCGGCCAATCTGGTGGCTTTCGGTTTCCAGCTGATATTTTTGGTCCCGCAAGTCTTTGTCCAAAGCGACCAGCAAGGCTTCTTCGCTGAGCTGATGATGGGGCAACTGATAGCGCCGGCGGCTGATCAGTCGTTTCAGGCTGTCGGGATTGCCAGGTTCATATCGCTCCAGATCGTAGGTCGTCATCACATGTCGAACGGTAATATAAACCAACAAGAGATAGAAAACGATCACCGCAATTATGCAGAAGCGGAAAAATTCTGATTGCGCTGCTTCGGGCGCGCGGCTGAAAAGGCTGAAAAGCCAACCAAGGCCGACACCAAAAGCAAGCAGATAAAAAATCGGTATTATAACGTCCTTCCGCAGCCAGCGTTTTCCGATCATCTTTGATCCTCCAGATTATGTACCCCTCGTTTGATTGTGTTTATTTTACCACAAAAAGATGCCCTGGGTATCGGTCTCTTGATCCCAAGGCATCTCCTGTATCGTGTTGGCACGACCAGCGTTCTATGAAGGTTTATCTTCCTGTAAAATCAAGGTCAAATCCATTTGTTTGCCATTCCTGACAATCGTCAGTATGAGCTGATCGCCAGGGATGAGACGGTCTTTGACCTTCATCAGACTGTTGGTTGTCAAAGTCGGCGCTCCGTTGGCGGCTATAATGGTGTCTTCAGCCAGAACCCCTGCCAAATCGGCTGCGCTGCCGCTGGCGACCGCTTCCACATAAACGCCTTCAGTCATATCGTAGTATTCAGCCATTTGCCGGGTCATATCACGGGTTGAAATCCCGATCTTTGTGCGACCCGTGACATAGCCGTTTTTGATCAGGCTTTCAATGGTCGGCATGGCATCATCAATCGGAATGGCATACCCGAGACCTTCAATGCCGGTTTGACTGGTTTTTGCCGTGTTGATGCCAATAACTTCGCCAAACGAGTTAAACAGCGGGCCGCCAGAATTACCTGGATTGATTGCCGCATCGGTTTGCAGCAAGTTCATGGTTTGGTTTTCCAGTCGAATCTCGCGATCCAATGCACTGATTATACCGGCGGTAACCGTGCCGCTGAGTTCGCCAAGCGGATTGCCAATGGCAACGGCCAGCTCGCCGACTTGCAAATCAGCTGATTGGCCAATGTAGACCGTGGTCAGATTTTTTGCGTCAATTTTGAGGACTGCCAGGTCATCATACGTGTCACTGCCAATCAATATGGCGTCAAAAATGTCGCCGTTGTTCATGACAACCGTGATGGTTGACGCATCTGCGATAACGTGATTGTTGGTGACAATGTAGCCATCCGCAGAAATGACGAAGCCCGAACCGGCCGCCGTAAAATCGCCAGTCTGGCCGAAAAGGTCGGTCATTTTGCCCGTGGTGTTGATGGCTACCACGGCCGGTTTGCCCAATGAGGCAATTTCCATAACCGAGAGAGACACTTTATCGTCGTCATGGCGGGTGGCCGCTTCAATGACGCTCCAGATATCACGGTCTTCAGTTGTTTGCGTTGTGCCGTTGGTACCTGTCGTTTCAATCTCTACTGTCGCAGCAGTCGTTGCGGCTGATTGGTCTGCGACCAATGAATAGGTTAGACCTGCGCCGATCGCTGAAAACAGAATGGCAACCGATAAAATTACTGCGGCATAACCCAGCAGCTTGGTCTTGTTTTTACGTAGCGGAGGTGGCACATCTGAAGGCTGATTGTAAATTTGATACTCGTTCGGGTCCATGGGAATCCCCTTTCAATATCGTGCAAAGAGCTGGCCTGTTGTCTCTAGTTTAGCGATAAACTATGTGGTGAAAAGGGAATGATTTTGAAAGACTGTGTAGAAATAGTGACATAAATATGTCCGTTAAATCCTTGGCTCAGCTTTCGGAGTTTTCGGATTTGTTAAAGATGATCGTTTTGGCCAGCTGGTCGGCACCGCGCTGGATCAGTTTGAGTGCAAACATGTAGAGTGCCGGAATAACAGTCATGACCAGCAAGGCCAAACCAAAGGTGATGACGACCCAGATGCCGCCGGCCAAAATACCGACCAGAATATCGGTTCCTTTGCCAAGACTGGCAAAATAACCCGTCGCGTTGGAAACGCTGTCATTGACGTAGTTGAGCAAAATCATGGGCAACGCTGTTTTGTCAATTGAGATAAACGCCTGGCAAATCTGTAAAAGAACGATCATACCGATAAAATATTTTAACGCCAGTGCAATCAGTATAGGAATTTTCAAAAAAATGTTCAGCCGGTAATAGGGCCGGCAAATAAATGGCGATGCCAGCACCAGCACAATAAACAGGACAATCGATACGATCATCGGCATTTTTAAAAAGAAGGGTGAATTGTCCGGAAAAAACAGAACAAAAGCAAAGACCGCCACAAAGACCCAACCAATCATCCATAAAAATCCGATATGTCGGCGGGTTTCATATTCAGTATCGCTCCAGACAGGACCAATCAAAAAGCCTTCAAGAAAATCCATGAGCCTACCTCGCAATGATGAATCTTCTTTTATTTTATCAGATAACCCATTGAAGGTAAACTGCCTGCATCGTCAGTTGTGCTTCATAACAACACCTTGAATAATATCAGCAACATCCTCACAGGCATCCAGGACATTTTCCATGTCGTCATAAATATCTTTCCACTTGATGATTTCCAGAACATCTTTTTCGTTCAGGAACAGATCGCGGATCACATCACGGTAAAGCTGGTCACCTTGTTCCTCGAGGGTGTTGATGTCTTTGACCATTTCATGTATCTGCTTCTGACTGCGCTTGTGTGTTTTGAATGACTGCAGCAATTCGTAGAGCATTTTGGTGGATGTCTCCATCAGAGCGCCAAATTTAAAGGCCTCAGGTCGTATTTTTGTGACATTGAACATGTGCAGACGATTGGCGACATCCTCAATCAAATCGGTGATATCGTCAATGGATTTGATCAGATCATAGAGATCTTCGCGGTCGATCGGGGTAATGAATGCCGTATTCAGCGCGTCGAACATGCAGTGACACTCGTAATCCGCCGCGTGTTCGAGATCGTGAATGGCTGCCGCCTTTTCGCCGACATTGACAAAGTTGTTCAGCAGGTTGTTCATTTCACAGGCTGTCTGATTCGAATAGTTCGAAGCGGTGATCAGAATGTCGAAGTAATTGACTTCTTTTTTACGTGCCATAAAATTATTTCTCCTTTAAATGATGTTGCGCTTGACTCAGAAAATGGCCAGACAGAGTTTGGCCATCAGGAAGCTGATCAGGCCGCAGCCAGGGAAGGTCAGAACCCAGGCCAGCAGCATATCCTTGACGACACCCCAGTTGACCGTGGAGACGCGGCGAGCCGAGCCAACGCCCATGATGGCGGTGGTCTTGGTGTGCGTGGTGCTGACCGGTATGCCGGTCAGCGAGGCCAAGAGCAGACAGCCTGCGGCGGCGAAGTCAGCTGCAAATCCTTGATACTTTTCCAGTTTGACCATATCCATGCCGACTGCTTTGATGATGCGGTAGCCGCCAGCCGAGGTCCCCAGCCCCATCACCACCGAGCAAAGGATGATCAGCCAAGGTTCGATGACGAAATTGGACGGGATGGCGGCACCGGGTGATACATTCATAAAGATGGCCAGCAGAAAAACGCCCATGAATTTCTGCCCGTCTTGGGCGCCGTGCATGAAGGCCATGCAACCGGCGCCAAAAATCTGCCCGCCGGTGAATACTCGGTCAGCGGTGGCACGCCTCATGGCCTTGAACAGTACAGCGACCAGTTTGGCCATGATGAAGCCGCTGAAAAAGCCCAAAAACAGCGAGATGCCCAAGCCGACGATGACCTTGCCCCACTCATTAAAATTGATCGCCCCGAAGCCATTGCCGAGCGCGATGGCACCGCCGGTGACGCCGGCGATCAAAGCATGGCTTTCGCTGGTCGGAATGCCGAAAAACCAGGCCGCCGTAGCCCAGACGACAATCGCGAACATCGAAGCCGCTAGGACGATCAGGGGCTGATTGACCGTTGTGCCCGCTGCCGTGGTGCTCGACGAAAACTTAACCATGTTCATGATGGTCGCGGCAACTTTGGCGTTGATGAGGGTCATGACACCGGCGCCGATGGTATTGAGGATAACCGCCATAATGACGGCTGCCCGCGGCGACATGCAGCGGGTGGAAACAACGGTGGCGATCGCGTTGGGCGCATCGGTCCAGCCGTTGACGAAAATCACGCCAAGGACCAGGGCTATGCTGACGACCAGTGCTACTGTCATAATGATTTACTCCAATCTTTTTGAAAAGACTTATTTATTTGAGCTCTACGCCAACGATAACATTGCCGCGCGTACCGACGACCAGACGATTGCCAAAAACGGCACAGGAAGATTCAACATTGCCGGCAGCGGTCGTGCCGTCCATTTGGGTCAACTGAAGGACATCCAAGGTCAGGCCGGTTTTGCCGTCGATCAGGTGCAACTGGCCGGTCGAATCAGGGATAATAATGTAACCGTTGCCTGCCTTATCGTATACATCAACCGGCGAGCTCCAGGAATACTGCTTCATTTCATATTCCCAGACGACACTGCCGTCGACTTCGTTGTAAGCAACAACGCTGTTGCCGCTGTAGATGCCATTGGTCATGCAGAAACTGAAAATGACCAGACCATCCAGATTTTTTTTGCCAACGATCGGGGTGCCCATGCAGCCGCCGTTGACATCATCGCCGGTGTTGGCGGCATTTTTGGTCCAGCAGTCGTAAGTTGTTTTCCAAATGACCTCGCCGCTCATGGCATTGATTTTATAAACATAAGATTTGCCCTGGTAATTTCCAATAATGCTCTGCTGCCAGTCCACTTCGGTAGCTGTGTAGAGCGCAACCGTTTCACCCTGCTGGTCCAGTACCGGTGTCACGTCAGAGTCGTCTTCGAGCTGGCGGGACCAGACCGGGCTCAGGGAGTTGAGATCGATGCAATTGAGAATGCCAGAATTGTCGCTGGCGAAGCCGAGGTTGTTGTAAATGGCCATCGAGCTTTCAATGCCCTGATTTTTCAAGCCGGTCATTTTGTAACGATAGGTGTTGAAGACCGGGTTGATGGTCAGCGTTCCGGCCACACGGTCGAACGATGTGTTCATCTTGGCGGTGTAGATCATGCCATTCTCGTTAGGATAAATCAGGGTGTCGGCCGCAGCATCGAAAATCGGCGATGAGTCACAGGCGCCCCACTCGGTGCGGTAGGCATTGCGGTCAGCAGTGTTCTTGTACAGAAGCAGCGACTGGTCAATCAGGTTAAAGACGCGGAAACCGATGCCGTCAACGTTTTTGTTTTTGTCGCCCTGTCCGACGTAGAGCACCGGGTAACCGCGCGGATCCACGCATGGCGTGCCCTTGATCGGCGCCCCGACATGTATCGGCTCGCGGGTCGGCTGTCCGTCATCGAGATCAAAGAAATAAATGTTGCCGTCCATGGTGGCGTAGATGACTTCAACCAATCCGTCCTTGGCCTTTTTTTCAGCGTTGATGTTCATCATCTGGCGGACGTCATCATCCCACTGAACAAGCAGCGGTTGGCCGGTCCAACCGGTGCCGGTCCAACTAAAACTCCAGGAGGAAGACGGTAGGCTGCCGACTGGCTGGGTCCAAGTCTGGAGCAGCTTTTTCTCGGTCAGGTTGGCAAAGCCAAAGGTCGGGGCATTGCGGAAATTGTTGCCACGAAAGGTCAGGACACCGGGGATGCTGTTGTAGTTAATGGGGTTGAGCAACGAGATCAAATCGGGTCGTAAAAATGATGACAGGGTTTTGTACTGCGCGTCGAAAATCGTCGACACAATGCCTCGTTCGGCTGGCGAACAGCCTGCCGCTGGCGTGCCAGGTATCTGCACATCCAAAGCGGTCTCAGGCATCAGCTGTTGGTTGATGTAGCTGGGTATCGGTGTCGGCGTCGGGCTGACGGTTGGCGACGGCGTGACCTGTGGGTCAGCCGTCGTGTCTTGGGTTGCGCCGATGTTGGCGAAGAAATTTTGATAGATGCCGACACCGACGGTCAAAACGATCAGAACGGCGGCGATAGCGATCAGGGGGCCTTTCAAGTTGCGGCGAGAACGACTCGAACTTCTGTAGCGGCTGCCGCCAATATAGGGGTTTTGCCCAGATCGCATGTATTTACCTCTTCTTTGAGTTGTCACTTACTGCATACAAAGATGATTATATCATTTTGAGGCCCGATCACCAATGAATTCTCTGTGAAATTTGTCTGTCGTTTTGTTCAAAGTTTGCAGATCAACCCGCGCACCAATTTGGCAGTATCCACAAGATCGCGAACACTGATTTCCTCCTGACAGGAGTGAACCTTCATCATGCCGCAGGACAGCACGATGCCGGCAATGCCATGCAAGGCCAGAATGTTGTTATCGCTGCCGCCACCGGTCGCCGCGAGCCGAACCGGCAGACCAATGGTCTCACAGACATCAACAAAGCGCCGGACCACGGGATGTTCAGGAGAAATCTCATAGGGCTGATAGGATGTCACTTCGTGAACTTCCAGCCGCGCGCCAGTCGACGCGGCACCACGACGCATCGATGCACACATCTCATCGGCCAGCTGACGCAAACGCCCGGCATCAAGTGAGCGGCACTCCGCCGTCACCCGACAGTGGTCCGGGATGACATTGGTTTCCCCGCCGCCGGCAATGCGTCCGATGTTGGCAGTTGAGGTCTCGTCAACCCGCCCCAGACGAAGCTCGGCAATGCCGAGGGCAGCCGCTTGGATCGCGCTGATCCCGGTTTCCGGCGCGATGCCGGCGTGGGCAGCCTGGCCCAAAAAATCGAAGGTCAGCGCGATGTGTCCGGGTGCCTGGAGAATGGCCAGACCGGGAGAACCGCTGGTATCCAGAACATAAGCCTCGCGCGCAGCAAGGCGGCCAATTTCCAGGTGGTGTGTGCCCGTCAAGTGCCGCTCTTCAGCGACCGAAAGCAGGATCTCCAAAGAGCGGTGCGGGATGCCATCTTCCCGTACACTGCGAACGGCCTCAAGAATTGCCGAGATGCCCGCCAGGTTGTCGGCGCCTAAAATGGTGTCTCCGGCGCTGCGAATGATGCCGTCAGTGCCCACAATCGCTCGTTTGCCGCGACAGGGTTCCACAGTATCGAGATGGCCGCTGAGCAGCAACGGCAGACCCGGCAGGTCGCCGGTCAGCCGGGCGTAAAAGTTGCCGCAATTGCCGCCAATGGCTGCTGCAGCCTGGTCTTCGAAAACCTCGAAACCCAGCGCGCTGAGCAGACGGCTGACGGCATCGGCCATCGTTCTTTCCTGAAGCGATGGCGCGTCTATTGTGACCAGTTCGCCAAAAAGCTGCGTCAAGCGTTGTTCGTTAATCATGTTGCACCTCGCAAGCCGGGAAACCGTTGTTGACGCAGCACTTCATAGGCCATCACCGCGACCGCGTTGGACAGATTCAGGGAGCGTTTGTCTGGCAGCATCGGGATGCGCAGGCATCTCTCGGGATGGGCCGTCAGCAGCGGCTCAGGCAGGCCACGGGTTTCGCGCCCGAAGATCAACATGACATTGTCAGCGTAGTCTGGTTCTGTATAGATCTGATGCCCCTTGGTGGTTGCGTAGAATACATCCTTGCCCAAACCGGCCTCTCGTAGCAGGGATTCGACGTTGGGCCACATCATCAGATCGAGGTCAAACCAGTAGTCCAAGCCGGCGCGTTTCAGTTGGCGATCGTCGATGGTAAACCCAAGCGGTTCAACCAGATGCAGGCGAGCACCGATGGCCACGCAGGTTCTGGCGATGTTGCCCGTATTTTGCGGGATTTCAGGCTCAACCAACACAATCTCAAGGCCCATTGACTCGATGTCCTTTCCGAGCCAGCAGTTCCAGCGCAACTTGTTCCAAGCGGTTCAAACGGTGGTTCATGCCGGATTTTCCGAGCTGCGGCTGCATCATTTCGCCCAGCTCCTTGATTGACAGATCAGGGTTGTCCAAACGGGCCTCGGCGGTCGCTCGCAAGTCGGCCGGCAGCATTGTCAAGCAATCCCTTTCCATAACGTGGCGAATCAATTCGAGCTGGCGCGCCGCGGTGTTGGCAATACGCTGGGTGTTGGCGCTGTCGCAGTTGACCATGCGATTGACCGAATTGTTCATTTCCTTGTCCACACGCAACGATTCAAAGGTCAGCAGCGAATGATGGGCGCCCGTCTGCAAGAGAAAATCGGCAATATGCTGACCTTCCTTGATGTAAACGACGATGTGCCCATGACGGCTTAACTGGCCGGTCCGAATGGATAGGCTGGCCATCAGGTCAGAAGCCATCCGCGCAGCTTCCGGGCGGCGCAGGGTCAGCTCGAGGTGATAGGCCGACGACGGTTCGCTGATCGATCCGCAGGCCAGAAAAAGCGCCCGCAGGACAGCCTGCTGGCAGCAGGGCGATGGGCAATTCAGTTGTCCGCTCAGCCCGCTTGCCAGGTCAAATTCGAACAGTTGCCGCAAATCCTCTGAGATGGCTTTGAATACGGTCAGTTGCGTAACCGTCAGGCTGATCAGGTCGTGGCCGTTTTGCCAGACCGGCTCCTGGCCAAAGCGCTCTTGGATCAAACTGCTCAAGCGTTGCGCGCTGCCGGCGTGCGCCGTCTGCAAGGTCAGTTTGTTGTCCGCGAAGCGGCCGGCGCCAAAAAATGCCGCCGCAATTTCTGCCTGCCGACAGCAGTCGGCTGTGCAAGCAACATGGCACAGTTCGTCCTTGATCTGACGCGAAAAGGTCGGTTTTTTAGGGTTCATCATAAGACTTGCCTGTGCTTCGCCAGCCGCAAAATCGCGCGGGCCAGCGTCGTATGGTCATGACGAATCACGCCGTTGCTGACGCAGGCCAGTGGCTCCTCGATCACGGTTACCCCCAGCCGTTCAATCGACGCGCGGTCTGCCAGCACCGGCACGGCACTTTCCAGTTGATAGCGTTGGATCAGATCATCGTCAATCCAGGCATTGTTGACGATAATGTAGTCGACAAATCTTGTTGCGTCGGTCAGATTGCAATGGCGCAGAATCGCCTTCAGATGAAGGGTCGCGTCATAGCCGAGCGTCTCAGCGGGCTGTGTCATGATGTTGCAGACCTGAATTTTGGCAGCATGACTGTCAGCGATGGCCTGGCGGATTTCTTCGAAAAGCAGATGCGGAATCAAGCTGGTGTAGAGGCTGCCGGGTCCGATCACAATGATGTCGGCCTGAATGAGCGCTGCGACTGCCTCCGGTAAGGCCGCGGCGTCTGCCGGTTCCATCAGGACCTCGACGATCGGGTTGTCAATCGTTGCCTGTCGATGGCCAATCTCGTATTCGCCATGGATGACCGAGCCGTCTTGCAGCCGGGCAGCTATCTGTATGTCCTGCAGCGAAACCGGCAGCACATCGCCTTTGACGGCGAGAATCTTGGAAACGTTGCGGACAGCGTCGGCGAAATTGTCCGATACAGCATCCATCGCTGCAATCAGCAGATTGCCAAAATTCTGCCCGCGCAGACGGCCTTCTTTAAAGCGAAAATTGAGCAGGTCCTTCATCAGCGGTTCGGCATCGGCCAAGGCCACGATGCAATTGCGGATGTCGCCCGGCGGCAGAACACCCAAATCTTCGCGCAGCATGCCAGAGTTGCCGCCATTGTCGGCGACGGTGACGATGGCGGTCAGATTGTTGGTAAACAGCTTCAACCCCCGCAAGAGAGTCGACAGGCCTGTGCCGCCACCCAATACGGCGATGCGTGGGCCCAAGGCCGGTTCTTTGGCGAATTCAATCATCCGTTCTTCGATATCTGTCAGCATGCTGTCAGTCCTTAAACGCCATTTTGTGGCTTTTGGTGATCTTTATCCAAATCACGGTGGTCGACGATAACGCGCAGATGATTGTCGCGCAGACGATTGGCCAGGTCTTCGGCCAGCGCGACCGACCGATGCCGCCCACCGGTGCAGCCGACGCCGATGGTCAGGCGGACCTTGCCCTCGCGGATGTAAAACGGAATGGCGTATTCAAAGAGCTTTTCCTGCATATCCATAAAGACCTGCGTTTCGTCAAAAGACATGATGAAATCGCGCGCTTTCTCATCAAGACCTGACAGACTTTTCAGCTCAGGGATGTAGAAGGGGTTGGGAATGAAGCGAACATCCACGACGCAATCGCAATCGACCGGGATACCAAATTTAAAGCCGAAGGACTGAATCAGAATGGTCATTCGTTCATCGCGATCGCTGAGGGACAGCATGGCGTACAGCATGTTGCGGAATTCTGCCGGTGAGAGATTGGTGGTGTCGATCACGTCGGCGGCCAATTTTTTCAGAGGAGCCAGGCGCTGTCTTTCCAGCCGAATGGCTTCAACGATGCCATGCTCTTTGGCCAGTGGATGATTACGCCGGCTCTCTTTAAAGCGATTGAGCAGCGACTGGTCTGTGGCATCGAGAAAGATGATTTTGTAGCCAACAGCCATTTGATCCAGTTGTTCCAGCGCCGGAATGATGCCCTCGAAAAGGTCAAGTCCGCGCACATCGATGACAAAAGCCATGCGGCTGGTGTCAATGGCACTGGTGCCTTCCCCGCTGCTGTTGCGGGCGAAAGAGCTGGCGAGCTGGGGCAGCAGATCAGGCGGCAGATTGTCAATGCAGAAATAGCCCATGTCTTCGAGATAATTGGCCGCCAGGCTTTTGCCAGCCCCGGACATGCCGCTTAAAATGACAATTTCCATTTCAAATCACCTCATGCTCAATTGGCCGCGTTTCCCAGTCCAGCCAGTCACCGACAAATCTGACCTCCGGTTCCAGTTGGACGCCGGTTTTTTCCCAGACCGTTTTGCGGACGTGTTCAAATAATCTGCGGGTATCGGACGCGCTGGCGTCACCAAGGTTAACGATGAATCCTGCATGCTTTTCGGAAACCTGGGCCTGGCCGACTCGGCAGCCCTGGAGGCCGCATTCGCTAATCAGCTTGCCGGCAAAAAAGCCGGGCGGGCGCTTGAAGGCGCTGCCGGCGCTGGGGAGATCCATTGGCTGCGACGTGCGGCGACGAATGCCCAGATCAGCCATGCGGGCGAGGATGGCCTGGGGCTCGTCCGGGCAAAGCTGAATGCAGGCTCGGAGAATGATGCTGCTGTTATCTGAAAAATAACTGTGTCGATAGGCGAACGCGTGCTCGGCACGAACTTTGGCCTGCAGATCAAATTGACCATCGAGAAACTCCGTCAGCACAACAATCTCTGCCATACAATGATCATAGGCCCCGGCATTCATGAGAATCGCGCCGCCCAGTGTGCCCGGTATCCCCGCGCCGAATTCCAGCCCGGCCAGACCATTTTGGGCAGCAAAGGCAGCCAGAGCGGAAAGCCGCGTGCCGGCTCCCGCCAGCAAAAGATCGTCACGTCGCTCGATGTCGGCCATTGAGTCGCCGATGGCCATGACAACGCCCCGAATGCCCTGATCAGAAACCAAAACGTTTGAGCCATTGCCCAAAACGGTCAAAGCGATTTCGTTTTCACGACAGTATCGGGCGACCTTAACGATTTCTTCGGAATTGGCCGGTTCAAAATAGAGGTCCGCCGGCCCGCCAAGGCGAAAGGTGGTATGGTTTTTCATCGGTTCATCAGCCGTCAGGCGATTGTCACTCGCCGGCAGAAGTTTTTTTAATTCATCGGTTTGTGACATCGTCAGCATGCTGATTGGCACCTGTTCCCTACTTACTCGTTGTTTTTACCGAAAACACGATCGGTCAATGCCTTGGCGGCATTGTAACCCATTTTTTTCTGTCGGAAATTGATGGCGGCCACCTCGACAATGATGGCCAGATTGCGACCGGGGCGAACCGGGATGGTGATCGATGGCACGTTGATGCCGAGTATATCGGTAAATTCCTCAGTCAATCCTAGCCGCTCGTAAGTTTTTTTCTCATCCCACAATTCGAGATTGATGACAAAATCGATGTTCTCTTGCATTTTCACCGATGAAACGCCATAGAGTTCCTTGACATCCAGGATACCAATGCCGCGAATTTCAATCAAATGGCGGATAATCTCCGGTGCGCGACCGAGCAGGGTTGTGTCGGATACCCGCCGGACTTCAACCAGATCGTCGGCAATCAGACGATGACCGCGCTTGACGACCTCCAGCGCGGTTTCAGACTTACCAACACCGCTTTCGCCAAGGATCAGGATGCCTTCGCCATAAACCTCGATCAGAACACCGTGCAGCGATGTCCGAGGAGCCAGCTCAAGATTGAGAAACTTAACCACCGCGCTCGTAAACGATGCTGTCATCTCGGCCGTGCGAAAAACCGGAATCAAATATTTTTTGGCGCAGGCGATCAATTCTGCTGGCGCATTGTGACTTCGGGTCAGAACCAGGCAAGGGATGCCCTGGGCAAAAAGCGCATCAATGCGCGCCAGACGTTCGGATGAATCCAGACGCTCCAGGTAAGCTGTTTCCATATTGCCCAGAACCTGGATGCGGTCCGGCCCGAAATGATCGAAATAGCCGGCCAGCTGGAGTCCCGGGCGGGTGACGTCGGCCACAGATATCCTTATTTCTTCGAAATTGCCGTAATTGGCAATAGTCTCCAAATCGAACTCGTTTATAATTGATTGTAATGAAACTGAAGCCATACGAAACCTCCTACTGTTCGCCACCATTTTATTATATACGATCAAAGGTCAATGTGATAGCAACCAACAATACCCACAGCCTGAATAAGGAAAAGCCGGACATTTGTCCGGCTGGTGGAGCGGAATACGAGATTCGGACTCGCGACTTTCACCTTGGCAAGGTGACACTCTACCACTGAGTTAATTCCGCATGCACGCGTATTATACAAAAATCATATTTGCCCTGTCAAGATGGGTTTTTCAGTCGATGACGCAAATCACCGATGTCGCCGCCCAGTCGATGAATGGCCGCCAGCGTTTCGCTGATCATCTGCCGATCGGTCACTTCGGGGTGGCGTTCCAGCCAGCCACGCAAGGTCGTCACAGCCCGACGATCGCCGTAATCGCCGAGGCAGACCGCGCCGATCACTTTGCGGCTCATTTTTCGGAAAGCCTCGCGCAGGCATCTGAAGATTTCGTCTGATGGGCAGTTTTTGCCAATGTCGGTCAAAATGATCAGCAGGTAGTCTTCGGTCGGGTTGAGATCATCGGTTGTGCTCAGGCTCTGGTTGAGCAGTTTGAGCAACCTGGGCACTGCCGATGGCCCGATCTCGATGAGAAAGGCACGTACTGCTTCGGCCATGATTTCGTTGGGCTGATGAGTTGAGGCAAATTTCTCGATTACTTTGTCGCTGAGGTCCGCACACTGCCATTCGCCAAGCAGCCTAAGGTATTGAGCGGCCACGATCGGTCCGTTGTTCTCTTCAGTCAGCTCGCTAAGCGGCACAGAAAAATCGACTTCGTTCAATTCAGCAGCCAAGCCTTCAATCAGCGGTTGACCAAACGAGGCCAGCTTGACCTTGACCAAGTCCGGGAATTGTTCATCGCAAAAAACCGCGGCGTACTTTGCCAGCTCCAAGGCCTTGTCCAATGTGACAACGCCCGCCAGAACAGCAGCGCCGGTCAAATCGATCTGATCGTCTGACAAGGGCTGATCCTGCCATCCCTGCACGGCGTTGCAGGCGGCATGGCGCAGCGCCGCGTCCTGTTCCGCGGGATCAAGATCAGCCAAAGCGTTTTCATCATCCAGTATTTCATCCATTGCCGCTGCAAAAGCCTGATTGTATTTTTGAAAGAAGAGCCTGAGAACTTGATTGTTCAGTGGTTGCATCGCATACTCCTTTTGAAGGAAAAAGCCTCCGCATAGCGGAGGCTTAATTTTGGAGGCACCACCCAGAATCGGACTGGGGATAAAGGTTTTGCAGACCTCTGCCTTACCACTTGGCTATGGTGCCAAATTATTCTAGCCGATGATGCTGGTTCACCGGCTAGAATGGCTGGAGCGGAATACGAGATTCGGACTCGCGACTTTCACCTTGGCAAGGTGACACTCTACCACTGAGTTAATTCCGCGTGATGGTGGGTACTACAGGACTTGAACCTGCGACCCCATGCGTGTGAAGCATGTGCTCTCCCAGCTGAGCTAAGCACCCTTGTGGTGACCCGTAGGAGAATCGAACTCCTGTCGTCGCCGTGAAAGGGCGATGTCTTGACCGCTTGACCAACGGGCCATATGGTAGCGGCGGTCGGATTTGAACCAACGACCCTTCGGGTATGAACCGAACGCTCTGGCCAACTGAGCTACGCCGCCATTTAAAGGTGCAAACGCCGTTGCTCCGCAAGGCGCTTAATGATTCTAACAGCAGAACATGGTTTTTGTCAACAAGGGATTTTCCGTGTCCCGCTCGCTCAGGTATTTTTGCGATGCAAAAATAATTAAGGCTGGGACACGGAAAATCCTCTAAAGACTACAGGACGAAAGTTTTCCTACGGGCAAAAGAAAAGGGACTGCCGAAGCAGCCCCTTGAAATGTCGTTTGGCTCGAAGGTTGCTTACTTGACTTCGACTTCAGCGCCAGCTTCTTTGAGTTTGTTGGCAACAGCTTCGGCGTCTTCTTTGCTGACGTTCTCTTTGACGGTCTGCGGAGCGCCGTCGACCAGGTCTTTGGCTTCCTTGAGACCGAGGCCGGTCAGCTCGCGGACAGCCTTGATGACGTTGATCTTGCTGGCGCCAGGCCCCTTGAGGATGACGGTGAATTCGGTCTGCTCTTCAACGACGGCCGCGGCAGCGCCGCCGGCAGCGGGAGCAGCAGACGCCATAGCGGCCGCTGATACACCAAATTCGGTTTCCAGAGCTTTGACCAGCTCGGAGAGCTCCATGACAGTCAGGGTTTTGACTTCTTCAATAAATTTTTCGATTTTTTCGTTAGCCATTTTAAAAACCTCCATTAAAATTCGATCTGTTCTTTCAGATCACATTTGATTCAATTACACAGCAACTGCTTGGGCACTGCCGCCTTCTTTTTTCTCCGCGATGGCATTGAGAACAATCGCCAATTTGGTGATCGGAGAGATCATGGTGTAAACCAACTGGCCATAGAGAACTTCCTTGCTGGGGATGGAAGCCAGACGATTGACATCATCGACGCTGATGGCTTTGCCTTCGTAAACGCCGCCCTTGATGCTGAGCTTGTCGAATTTGTCGGCGTACTCCTTGACAACTTTAGCGGCAGCCACGACATCCACGGTGCTGTAGGCAATCGCGGTCGGGCCGGCCAGCATGGTTTCCAGGCCTGTGATACCAACGTCTTTCAGGGCACGACCGGAGAGCGTGTTCTTGACGACCTGATATGAAACGCCGGCTTTTCTGAGGGCAGCACGCATCGCAGTATCCTGCTCAACGGTCAGTCCCCGATAATCCGCAAAGACGATCGACTGAGCCTGTTTGAATTCCTTGACCAAGCCTGCAACAGTTTCTTTCTTGGCATCTAATACTTTTTGACTGGGCATATTTTGTACCTCCTTGTCCAGATTAAAAATACCCCTCGCGCCTGGTAGACGGAGGGGTACGGAGCAATCAAGCGATCAGCGGCATGCTGAAATCTGATAACCGCAACCTCGGCAGGACGTTTTGCGTTTAAGCCTAGCGGCTCCTGCTGTCTTTGGCGCACTGGTTTATTCTATTGTCAATCCGGCGCTTTGTCAAGCTTGGCAGCCTGGCGCACCGGTCTGGCCTGATCAGATCAGGCGGCTGGTGTTGATTTTGATGCCCGGACCCATGGTCGACGCAATCGTGACGCTCTTCAGGTACTGACCTCTGGCGGCAGACGGTTTGGCCTTGATGATGGCATCAATGATGGTCTTGAAGTTGTCGGCGAGTTTCTCCTGGCCAAACGACACCTTGCCGATGGGGCAGTGGATGATGTTGGCTTTTTCCAGACGATACTCGATTTTACCGGCTTTGATTTCGGCGATCGCCTTGGCGACGTCCATGGTGACGGTACCGGACTTGGGGTTGGGCATCAGGCCTTTGGGGCCGAGGACTTTACCCAGCTTACCGACAACACCCATCATGTCAGGGGTCGCGACGATAACTTCGTAATCAAACCAGTTTTCGGTCTGGATCTTGGTAACCATGTCATCACCACCGACAAAGTCGGCACCGGCGGCCAGAGCTTCGTCAGCCTTGGGGCCTTTGGCGAACACGAGAACGCGCTTGGTTTTACCGGTTCCATGGGGCAGCACAACGGCGCCGCGGACCTGCTGGTCAGCATGGCGCGAATCGACGCCCAGTCTGACATGCAGTTCGACGGTTTCGTCAAACTTGGCTCCGGCAGTTTTCTGAACCAGACTGATCGCTTCGGCGGCCTCGTAGAGTGTCGCGCGGTCAACAAGTTTGGCCAGTTCCTGGTACTTCTTGCCTCTTTTCATTTCATCTCACTCCTTCGATTTTTAGCCGTCGATGACGACGATGCCCATGCTGCGAGCTGTTCCGGCAACCATTCTTGCGCAGGATTCCAAATCGGAAGCATTGGTATCGACCATTTTGATCTGGGCGATCTTCATGACTTCGGACATGGGGATCTTGGCGACTTTTTCGCGGTTGGGTTTTCCTGAACCGCTTTCAATGTTGCAGGCCTTTTTCAGCAGCACCGGGACCGGAGGAGTTTTTGTAATGAAAGTGAAGGATCGGTCCGCGAAGATGGTGATAACGACCGGAATAATCAGGCCGACATCCTTGGCGGTTCTTTCATTAAATTCCTTGACAAACCCGGCGATGTTGACACCGTGCTGGCCAAGGGCTGGTCCTACCGGCGGCGCTGGCGTGGCTTTGCCTGCGGGGATCTGTAATTTTACATACCCTGTGACTTTCTTTGCCATTTTACGTCCACCTCCCAAAAAATTTACGCTGTTTGCGTCCTATCTGAACACCTTGCGGTGCCAAGTAAGTAAAGTAATGTTGAATCAGATTCTGAGGATCTGCGTCAGTTCGAGCTCGACCGGGGTTTCGCGACCGAACATGGAAACCAGCACGCGCACCTTTTTCTTGTCGAGATTGATATCTTCAACTGTACCGATAAAGCTTTCCAGCGGGCCGCCGATAACCTTGACGGAATCGCCGATGTCGTAATCGACCACGGGTTCCCAGCTGGATTCGAGTCCCATCAGCATGAGTTCCTCGTCGGTCAGCGGGATTGGCTTGGAGCTGGTCGGTCCGACAAAGCCGGTCACGCCGCGCGTGTTGCGAACAATGTACCAGATCTCGTCGGTCAAAACCATTTTGACCAGAACGTAACCGGGATAGATCTTGCGCATGGTGGTCTTCTTTTTGCCATCCTTGATTTCGACCTGTTCCTCCATCGGAACAGATACTTCCTGAATGAAGTCCTGAATACCACGATTCTCGACTATTCGCTCGAGTGTCGCTTTGACTTTATTTTCATATCCGGAATAGGTATGAATGACATACCACTTCGCCTCATTGGCGACTCCTTCAACCATTTATAAGCTCCTTCTATTATTTGCCCGCAAAAAGGTCAGCCGGCGATCGATGTCGTTACGCCAGGCGTTCCAGCCGGGATTGTCGTCGTCGCAGGCGCAACTGACGTCGTAGGGGAAGTCGCTGCCGACGTGCCGGACGCTGCGGTCGTGGTCGTCGCGGCAGTTGTGCTCGATGGATCGATCGTAGCCACCGTCGTGACCGATGGTGTGTAGAAGCCCACAGCCTTGAGACTTTCACGAATGACGGTGTCTACCAGAAACAGAATGGCGCTGATAATCAGGCAGATCGCGAGAACCGTTGCGGTGCTCTGAATCAGGCGCTTGCGATCCGGCCAGATAACCCGTTTGAGTTCAGCCTTCAGGTTGACAAAAAAGCTCTTCAGTTTTTTGGCAATCCGCACGAAGAATCCGCCGAATTTCTGCAAACCGTTCGGATTGGCTTTGCTACTCTTTTCAACGCGTTTCTCGTTTTTGCTTTTGTCTGCCATCTTAAACACATCCTTCATCTGTCAGCAAGCCGCAGGATTACTTCGTTTCCTTGTGATCCGTGTGTTTGCGGCAGAATCTGCAATATTTCTTCATTTCGAGACGGTCAGGGTCATTCTTCTTGTTTTTCGATGTGTTGTAATTACGCTGTTTGCAATCGACGCAAGACATTGTAATTCGATCACGGGCTCCCGCTTTTGCCATTTTGATTGTACCTCCGCAATGGTCTGCTGTTCAGGGTCTCAGCATAAAAAAAAGACCCTTTTATGGACAAGCAAACGAATTCTATCACAAGAGCACAGCTTTGTCAAACCAATTCTACTCGGCAGCGATGTAGAATCAGCGCCGTTTACGCAATTCCTGATAGACGTCGTCCAGTGAGACGCCCTGCTCGACCAGCAGAACGCAGGCATGATAGAAAAGATCGGCGATCTCGTAGGTGACCTCAGCCGGCTGGCGATTCTTGGCGGCGATGATGACCTCGGCCGCTTCCTCACCGATTTTTTTGCAGATTTTGTCCAGACCCTTGTCGAACAGGTAGTTGGTATAGGATCCTTCCTGCGGATTGGTCTGGCGATCGAGGATGACCTGATACAGTTCATCCATGATTTCTCCGATTTGGCTCATGCTAATGCTCCCCTTTCGTCTGGAAAGTGCTCAAGTAGTCTATCACGAATCGCTTGGCACGCCAATCATTTTCCGCTTGAATTGTCGGCCAGGCTCTCCAATTCACGATAAAAACAGCTGTGCGAGCCGGTGTGGCAGGCCGGACCCAGTTGCAGCACATCAATCAGCAGGCAGTCAGCGTCGCAGTCGGCCACGATCGACCGCACCTGCTGAAAATGCCCCGACGTCTCGCCCTTGAGCCACAATTTGCTGCGACTGCGGCTGCGGTAATGCATGAGGCCGGTCTTGAGTGTCAAATCAAACGATTGCTGATCGACAAAGGCCTGCATCAGAATCTCGCCGGTCGTCTGTTCGCGGATGATGGCCGCCACCAGACCTGCGTCATCCTGCTTGAATTGGCTCCAAACTGCGGCGCGGCCGGCGGCGGACTCGAATGCCGTGCCGATCATGAAGGGCGGCGGGTAAACGGTTTCTTCCTGCCCCGGTGTCGGCCGCATGGCAATGCCGCGTAATGCCAGGTACTTTTTCAATTGATCAATCGAGATTTCGTTGAAGTGGAACAGACTGGCAGCCAGAACGGCCTCAGCGCCGCCGTCGACCAGGCCGTCGTAAAAGTCAGAGAGCTGTCCTGCACCACCCGAAGCGATGACCGGAATCTTGACGGCATCGGCGATTTGTCGGGTGATCTCGATGTCGTAGCCGGATTTGGTGCCGTCCTTGTCCATGCTGGTCAGCAGGATTTCGCCGGCACCGAGGCTTTCGACCTGGCGGGCCCATTCGAGGGCATCCAACCCTGTGAAGCGCGTGCCACCGGCGATCATAACCTCGAAGCGGCCGACCGTGTTGCGGCGAACGTCGATGGCAACGACGATGCACTGGCTGCCAAAGCGGTCAGCCGCCGTGCGGATCAGATCAGGATTTTCGACTGCCGCAGAATTGAGGGAAATCTTGTCGGCACCGGCCGCCAGGATGTTGCGGATGTCTTCGAGCGTGCGAATGCCGCCGCCAACCGTAAAGGGGATGAAGACCTGCCGGGCCACCTGGCGGACGACTTCAATAATCGTGCCCCGCTCTTCCAGGGTGGCAGAAATATCGAGAAAAACCAGCTCGTCAGCGCCAGCCGCGTTGTAGGCGCGGGCGGTTTCAACCGGGTCACCGGCGTCGATCAGGTCAACAAAATTGACGCCCTTGACCACCCGGCCGCCCTTGACATCCAGGCAGGGAATTATTCTTTTGGCCAGCATGTTTCCAGCCTCACTTTCCCTTCGTATATCGCCTTGCCGACGATGACGCCGGCCGCGCCAGTGGCCCGAACCGCCTCGATGTCAGCTTTTGAGCCGATGCCGCCCGAGGCGATGATCGCCAGGCCGCTTTTGTCGACCAGTTCACGCGTGCTGTCGGTGGCCGAGCCGCCCATCATGCCGTCGCGGCTGATGTCGGTGAAGATGGCCAGCCGCGCGCCAGCCGCCGCCATCGTCTGGGCGAATTCGAGTGTTTTCAGGCCGCTGCCGCGGGTCCAGCCGTCAACGCTGACCTCGCCGTCGCGGGCGTCAATGCCCACGGCCGTGCGATCGGGAAACAACCGCAGAACCGCTTCGGTAAAGGCGCGGTCACGCACGGCCGCGGTGCCCAGCACGATGCGGTCGATGCCGGCTGTTTCGAGCAGCGCCAGAACGTGCTCCATGGTGCGGATGCCGCCGCCAGTCTGGATTTTAAGACCGGTGGCACGGCGAATGTCGGCGATCAGACGAGCGTGAACCGGTATGCCCGATTTGGCGGCATCCAGATCAACCACGTGCAGCCACTTTGCGCCAGCCGCCTGAAATTGCCTGGCAACCGCCAGCGGGTCGCTGTTGTAAATCGTGACCTGATCGTAATCACCCTGGCGCAGACGAACGCATTGGCCGCCCAGTAGATCGATGGCTGGGTAGATGATCATCTTAGCTGTCCTCCCTGTCCTGTGACCCATTGCCGCAAAAGTGCCAGACCCACTTCGCCGCTTTTCTCGGGATGAAACTGGGTTAGCAAGATCTGATCCTTTTCAACCGCGGCCGCGAAGTCGATGCCGTGGTGACTGCGAGCCACCACGAGTGACGGGTCGGAAGGGTCGGCATAAAAGGAGTGGACAAAATAGAAGCTGCCGCCCTCCGGCAGCAGGGTGCTGTGGCAGTCCTGCAGACGATTCCAGCCCATGTGCGGCACCTTGAGGCCGGGCAGGTCGGGGAAGCGGCGCACGACACCGGGCAGCAAGCCCAGTCCGCGGGCATCGCCCTCCTCACTGCGCTCAAACATCAGCTGCATACCCAGGCAAATGCCGAGAAAAGGGCGGCCGGTCTGCAAAAATTCGCGAATGGCCTGGTCTAGACCTTGCTGCTCAATCTGGCGAACCGCGTAGTCCATGGCACCGACACCGGGCAAAATCAGGCGGTCAGCCCGCGCGGCCACCGCCGGGTCGCTGGTGACCTGAGCGTCAACGCCCAGATAGGCCAGCGCCGTGGCCACACTGCTGAGGTTGCCCATGCCATAATCAATTACTGCAATCATGCCAGGGTCTTCCCCGTCAGCCGACTGTAGGCATCGCGGTATTTGGCGGCGGTTTTCTCAATAATCTCAGCCGGCAGGGTCGGCGGCGGCGGCGTCTTGTCCCAGTCAAGCGTTTCCAGCCATTCGCGCAGATACTGCTTGTCAAAGCTCTTTTGGGCGCGGCCGGGCTGGTATTCGGCCAGTTCCCAGAAGCGCGAGGAATCGGGGGTGAAGATTTCATCAGCCAGCACCAGCTCGCCATTCAGTAGGCCGAATTCGAATTTGGTGTCGGCCAGAATGATGCCGCGGCTCAGCGCGTAGGCGGCCGCTTTGTTGTAAAGCGCGAGGCTCTTGTCACGCAGGGCCGCCGCCATGTCGGCGCCGATCAGTTGACCGAGTGCGTCAAAACTGATGTTGATGTCGTGACCTTCTTCGGCCTTGGTCGAGGGCGTGAAAATCGGCTCCGGCAGACGGTCAGCCTGACGCAGACCAGCCGGCATGGCCATGCCGCTGATGGTGCCGGACTGGCGGTATTCCTTGAGGGCCGATCCTTCGAGGTAGCCACGCACAATGCACTCGGCCGACAGCATGCTGATTTTTTTGACCAGCATGGAGCGTCCGGCCAGTTCATCGGCATAGCGGTCCAGACCCAGCGGGTATTGACGCGGATCGGTGGTGATGACATGGTTGGCGATGATGTCCTGGGTCATGTCAAACCAAAAGGCCGAAATGCTGTTCAAAACGGCACCTTTGTCCGGGATCAGCTCGTTGAAGACGACATCAAAGGCTGAGATGCGATCGGTGACCACGAGCAGCATGGAATCGCCCAGATCGAAGATGTCGCGGACTTTGCCGCGGAAGGTCGCCGGACGGTCGATGAAGCTGGTGTCTTTCATAAGTGACATGGTGTATTTCCTCCTGTGGTCAGCAAATATTCAGAGGACGCCTTTGGTCGACAGGATGTCGTCGGCGCGATTTGGATCGATCGAAACGGCGTCGGCCAGACTGCGGGCGAAGGCTTTGAACATCGCTTCGATTATATGGTGATCATTTTGGCCGTATTCGCAGGTCAGATGTAGGGTCAGACCGGCGTTGAACGCAACCGCGCGAAAGAACTCCTCGGCCAGCTGGGTCTCGAAGTCACCGGTCCGAACGCCGGAAAAGCTGACGTTAAAAACCAGAAAAGACCGCCCGGATATGTCCAGCGCTGCTGTCACCAAGGCTTCGTCCATAGGTACACTGGCGCTGCCGTAGCGGCGGATGCCACGTTTGTCGCCGAGGGCGCGAGCGATGGCCTGCCCCAGCACGATGCCGATGTCTTCGGTCGTGTGGTGCCCGTCAACCTGCAGGTCACCCTTGGCTGCAACCTCGAGATTTAGGCGTCCGTGGCGGGCCAGCAGGGTCAGCATGTGATCGAGAAATCCGATGCCGGTGTCAATTTTGGCAATACCCTCACCTTCAAGTGTCAGCGCGATGGTAATTTCTGTTTCCTGTGTTTTGCGATTGATCGTAGCCTGACGCATCAGATGATCCTCCTTGTGTGAATTATAATCATTCGTTATGCCTTGATTATAGCTGAGTCCTTCAAGGCTGGCTAGCTGGGATCGCTGGGCAAATCTGCCGCAGGGTTTCGATCAGTTGGTCCATGTCCCGGTCCAGCCCGATCGTGATGCGCAGAAAGTTCTCGATCCGCGGCAGTCGAAAGTGGCGAACCAGAATGCCGGCGTCACGCAACTGCTGGTAAAGCTGTTCGCCCGACAGCTCGGGGTGACGGACAAAAAGGAAGTTGGCGCTTGACGGCAATACGTAGAACCCAAGGGCGGTCAGCCCGGCGGCGGTTCGTTCGCGAGTGGCAATTAGTCGCGCGCGCGTTTGCTCGAACCACTCGCTTGAGTCGAACGCGGCACAGCCCGCGACCTGCGCCAGGCTGTCCAGGGTATAGGAATTGAAGGAGTCGCGAACACATTCCAAAGCCTGAATCAAGGCCGGCGCGCCCAGGGCAAAACCGACGCGCAGCCCGGCGAGGGATCGCGATTTGGAGCAGGTTTGAACCACCAGGAGATTGTCGAATTGATCCAGCAGCGAGACCGCCGACTCAGCGCCAAAATCAACGTACGCCTCGTCGACCAGCACCAGACGATCACGGTCAGACGCAGCCAACGCTGCGATATCGGCCAGGCTGATGGCAATGCCGGTCGGCGCGTTGGGATTGGCCAGCACGATGCCGGCGGAGGGCTCCAGGCAGCATGCCAGCGGCATTTGAAAAGCGGCATCGAGCGCGATGGTGCGATAAGGAATATCGTACATGCGGGCATAGACCGGGTAAAAACTGTAAGTTACGTCAGGGAAAACGATGCAGTCGGCGGGTGCCGTTTGTCCGGCCTTCCGGCTGTTGAAGAAGGCCTGAAAGGCCATGGCCAGAACCTCATCCGATCCATTGCCCATGAAAACCTGCTCTTCGGCCAAACCGAAATAGCCGGCGATGCTGTGACGAACGGAGCGGCTGGTCGGATCAGGATACAGCCGCAGCCGCTCCGTCGGATAATCCTGCAATGCCCGGATCACTGCGGGTGCCGGCGGGTAGGGGTTTTCGTTGGTGTTGAGCTTGATGAAGACCCGGTCTCGCGGCTGTTCGCCTGGGACGTAAGGCGTCAGCGTGCGGGTCTTGGCGGCCCACAGTCGGCGGGCTTCGTTGTCAGCGGTCATCGCGTTGCCCTCCCAACTGATCAGCGCCAAATCTGACGCGCACCGACTCGGCATGCGCCCGCAGGCTTTCGGACTCCGCCATATCGGCAATGGCTTGCCAACAATCCGCCAGATCTTCCTTTGTATAGCGGATCAGGCTCATTTTTTTGATAAAATCGGTCGTGTTCAAGGGCGAAAAGAAGCGCGCCGTGCCACTGGTCGGCAGAACATGGTTGGTGCCGGCAAAATAGTCGCCCAAAGGCTCGGGGCTGTAGGCGCCGATGAAGATCGCGCCGGCGTTGCGAATCAGCGGCAAAATCAAATCCGGCGTTTCAACGCAAAGTTCCAGGTGCTCCGGTGCCAGTTCGTTGGCAAAATCAACGGCCGTCGCCAGATCCGGAACGACCAGAATGGCGCCATAATCAGCGAGCGATTTTTCGATGATCGCCACACGCGGCAGCAGCGCGGCGCGGCGGCTGACCTGCGCGGCGACGGCGTCGGCCAGGTCTTGCGAGTCGGTAACCAGTAGCGCCGAGGCCAGCACGTCGTGTTCGGCCTGCGAGAGCAGGTCGGCGGCGACAAAAGACGGGTCGGCGGATTGGTCGGCGATGATCAAAATTTCGCTGGGGCCGGCAAACATATCAATATCGACCTGGCCGAACACCAGCCGTTTGGCCGTGTTGACATAGATGTTGCCCGGACCGGTAATTTTGTCGACGCGCGGTATGGTCTCGGTACCAAAGGCCATGGCGGCGATGGCCTGCGCGCCGCCGACCCGGTAGACCGCGTCCGCACCGGCGATTGACGCTGCGGCCAGAATGACCGGGTCGACCGATCCGTCGGGTCGCGGCGGGGTGCACATGATGATCTGGCGGACGCCGGCCGCCTTGGCTGGGATAATGTTCATCAGCACTGACGAAGGCAGCGGCGCGGTACCCCCGGGCACGTATACACCGACGGTATCCAGCGGTCGATTGATCAGGCTGATCTGGCTGCCTTGCCCTGCCGACATCTCAAGATCCGCTGGACGTTGGGCGAGGTGAAATTTTCGGATGTTAGCCGCCGCTTGTTTCATGTCGTCGAGCAGTGTGAGATCGATTTTTTTGAGCGCCGCGCTGATCTCGAATTCACTGACCAGCAGTTGGCTGGGTTCGAGCCGAACCTTGTCAAAGCGGTTGGTCAGTTCGATCAGGCCGGCGTCACCCTGCTCACGCACCTGCGCAATAATACCGGTGACGGCCTGAATAACCGGCTCGAGGTCCATTTTGCCGCGCAGGCCAAGTCGGGCCGCCATGCTCTTCAGTTCGCTCCGTTCAGTTTGCAGAATTCTGATCGGAAGGCCAGGATTGCTCATTTTTGCACCTCCCGCATCGCATCTTTGTTGATTGCCAATTGTTGGCGAACGGCTTGAATCAAGGGATTAACACGATCCGCTTTCATTTTCATGCTGACGCGGTTGACCACCATGCGGGCGCTGATGTCGGCGATGGTTTCCAGCACGTCCAGCCCGTTTTCACGGAGCGTACGACCACTCTCGACGATGTCGACGATGACCTCCGCCAGACCGATCAGCGGCGCCAACTCGACCGAACCATTGAGTTTGATGATCTCGACGCTCTCCCGTTTGTTGATTTCAAAGTATTCGCGGGCGATGCGCGGGTATTTGGTCGCGACCCGTTTGTTGGGGATGCTGTTGAGTTTACCGAGCAGCGCAACCGGGCCGCAGACACACATCCGGCAGGCCCCAAAGCCGAGGTCCAGCACCTCGTAAAGTTGACGGCCTTCTTCGAGCAGTGTGTCCTTGCCGACCACGCCGATGTCGGCCGCGCCGTATTCAACGTAAGTCGGGACATCCGCCGGTTTGGCCATGATGAAGCGCAGGCCATTGGTTTCGTCCTCGAGAATCAGGCGACGTGTATCTTCTTTGGCCGCCGAGCAGTCATAGCCGGCTTGTTCCAGCAGTTCAATCGCCTGCTCAGCCAGGCGCCCTTTGGAGAGGGCAATCGTCAACATCTTCATTTTGCCACCTCTTCGCCCAGCCAGCTGATTTCGTTATCTTGACTCAGCCACGCGGCGCGCCCGCCGGCTTGGCGGCGAGCCATGGCCAACAAGTCTGCGACCGAGCGGTTCTGGCAATCGCAAATGACGCAGCGCCCTTCCTTGCGCCAGCTGTCCGCCTGGCGAAAGGCCGCGGCCCGAGCCGTTGGTTCATAGCCCAGAACTACAAGCTCGCCGGCCACTGCGGTCAGTTTGTTTTGGCGGCGTAAAGCAGTCAGGAGAAAATTGACGCCGATCGAAAAGCCCGTCGCTGACAGGTCGCGGCCGAAGGCTTTGACCAGGCTGTCATACCGACCGCCGCTGAAGAGCGGAAAGCCAATGCCGTAGGTAAAACCTTTGAAAATGATACCGGTATAGTAGTCGAGGCTTTGTAACAGCCCCAAGTCAATGCTGACATATTTTAAATAGCCATAATCATCGAGAATGGCCAGCACATCACGCAGGTTTTGCAGCGCCCGGCAAGCCATGGGCTCGCTGACCAGCGCCGCCATTTCATCGAGAAGATCGAACGTTCCGTAACTGGAGGCCATCTTGATCAAGACATCGCGCGCGCGTTTGGGCAGATTCAGACGCTCGGCCAGTTCTTCCAGTGCGACCATCTCTTTGCCGTCAATCAGACGCGGCAGCATGGCAGCCTCTTCGCCGGCGATGCCCCACTCGGCCAGAAAACCCTTGAAAAAGTCGACCTGACCAAGCGATATCTGCAGATCAACGATGTCGCAGGCCAGCGCCGAGGCGATGGCGGCGGCGATGACTTCGGCATCGGCCTCCGGACTCTGGCTGCCCAGCAGTTCAATGCCCGCCTGCGCAAATTCGCGTTGGCGGCCACCGCCGTATTCGTTGTAGCGGTACATGCTGCCAATGTATGAATAGCGCAGCGGCGGTTCGACATCACGGCAGACGGTGGCGGCCAGACGCGCGACCGGTACGGTGCCGTCATAGCGCAGGCAGAGGATACGGCCCTGTTGATCGAAAAATTTGAACAAGCCTTCCTGGGCGGCAAAGCCGCTGCCGGCCTCGTAGACATCGTAAAACTCGATGCCAGGTGTTTCCACCTCGAGATAGCCGCGCTGCGTGAACAGGCGGCGCAGACGGTTTTCCAGGTCCCGTTTTGCCGTGCACTCCTCCGGCAGAAGATCGGCCACGCCATCCGGTGTATAGAATTGCCATTTGCCCATGCTTGGCCTCCTTGTCGATTTGGCTTGGTTTGTTTGCTTTACCGCTTTACTTGGATAAAGCGATAAAGCACGTTGATATTATAGACGCTGCCTGCCTTTTTTGTCAACGTCTTTTTTGGGCTTGTAATCAATTTTGCCATGGTTGGTCAGCGCGGAACTGATATTCTGCGTTTTTCTTGATGGCTCAGGACGGCCGCTTCAATCATTCGGATCACGTCGGCTGACTGCTCCGGCTTGACCATGAGATCAGCCGCTCCGGTCAAGGCCAAATACAACTTATTGTAGAAATGTCCATAATGACCGGTTTCCGTTTTGATCTGCTCGCGTGTTTCCTGGCCGTTTTCCTTTAAATGCAAGATGCCCCAGCAAGACTCCGGATCTTGTCCCCAATCGGCATTTCCCGGTCTTTGCCCCGCGTTCAAGGCAGCCTCCTGCGGGTCCATGCCATATTTGACAAACGACCCTTTGCGGCCATGAACAGCATAATGCGGCCCCTTTTCCAGGACCATTTCGCTGGCGGTTAAGGTAACTTTGAGGGTCGGATAATACAAAACCATGGCAAAATTGTCGAAACTGGCGGATTCGGGTCGCTGCTTGCAAAAATCAGCATAGATCTCCTCCGGCAGGCCAAACAGGCTGTAAGCCTGATCTATAATATGCACCCCGAGATCATAGAGAAGACCGACACCTTCACCGCCGGCAGCTTTCCAGGCTTTGGCGTTTTTGCCGCTGACAAACCGTTCGTAGCGGGCTTCATAATCCAGGATCTCCCCCAACGTGCCGGCGGCGATCAGTTTTTGCACGGTCAGAAAATCCCCGTCCAGTCTACGGTTCTGGTAAACGGTCAGCAGGACTTTTTTCGCTTTGGCCAAGGCGCAAAGCTCATCGGCCTGGGACGATGTAGTGGTCATCGGTTTTTCGAGCACGACATGTTTGCCCGCTGCGAGAGCCATTTTGGCCATCGGAAAATGCTGTTGGTTGGGTGTGGTGATGATCACCAGGTCGATATCATCGGTCAGCAGTTCCTCGAAGCTTCTGACGATTTCCGCTGTCGGATATTCCTCGCGCGATTTTTCGCTGGTCCGTTCAAAGACTTTTTTGAGCAAAAACCCCTCGTTAATTTTCAGGAACGGCGCGTGGAATATTTTTCCAGAATGGCCAAAACCCGCCATGCCGACCTTGATGACCTTTTCCATATATTCATCTCCATTTTTCAGGCATCGACCGACAGGATCAGGCGTGGCCCAATGCGTCGAATGATGCTGGCCAAAATCCATGCGATCAGCAAGGGTCCGCCAATGATCAGCAGGGCCGCCGGCAGCAGGGTCAGCGAAAAGACGATGACCGGCAGGATGATCAGCGCGGCAAAGACCAGCGAAAGCGCAATGCCGTACAGAACATTCATGTTCTGCTTGACCGCCTTTTGTTCGTTGTCCCAATTGAGTTTGGGCCAATACAGCTCAAATATAATGCCCGACAGGTTGGTAATCAGGACCGCGCCCGGCAGAACACCGATGATCAAGGCGATAAACCAGATCGGCGGCTGCATCAAAATGATGATCATCAAAGTCAGCATGATGCCGCCGCAAGCGCTCAACACGATGCCGGCCATCAATTTGGCCCAAATCTGCCGATGATAGGACATCGGCAGCGTCTTCATGATGTAAAATTGTTTGCCTTCACGGGACAGTGCGCTTTCGGCAATGCCGTTGACACCGGATATAAAACAGGCCCCTGCGAATATGATCGCCAAGGCCAGCGGCGCGTTCTGCCCGCCGTCCGCAAAGGCGGATTGGAGAACGCCCAGGAGCTCGTGCCATTTCACCGTCTTGCTTGCCGCCCAACAGCGGGATCAGGAAAAACAGTGGGAAAAGGAAATTCATCATGACGTTGTTGAGAAAGAAAATCGGCGTCCGTACCAGGATGCGCAGGTCTTTTAAGACATAGGTCCAGAAGGCCGGGCGGGACGTACCGGCGTCGGTTATTTCACGCGCGGAAAGTCGCCGGTGATTGGACGCCGACGAATTCATGCCGATCGCCCCTTGAAAGTAGAGCAGCTTGCTCAAGAACATGGTAACCGCCAAAAACGCGGCGGCAATCAAGAGCACCAGCCCGATTTGGCCGGCCGCCAGCCAGGTCGTCGGCTCAGCCAGCGCGGCCGCGGCAAAGGAGGTGCCGGGAAAGGCAGCGGACGATATCTGGGCAAGGTCACTTGCGCTTTTGCTGAGCAGGCTGGCCAGATTGCTGCCGGACATGGAGGCCATGGATTGGGTGGAAAATGAAAAGCCAAGGGCAATCACCATGGCCAAAATACCGGCGAACAAATTAAAGCGGTCTTTGTTGCGGGCAAATTTGGTGAAGCGCATGATCAGCATGGCCAACACCGACGCCATGCACAGTGGCACGATCGGCAGCACCAGCATGACGATCAAAGCATAAAGAAAGTACAAAACCCCCGAACCGCTCATGACGCCATAGACAATCAATGCCGGCGCAACGAGCAACGCGATGAAAATGTATTCGTAGAGCAGGGTGACCAGCAATTTGGCGCCGATGATCTCGTGGGCGCGTACCGGCAATGGCAGCAGCTTGTCGACATCGCTGGAATAGTAAAAGACGCTGATGACCGTCATGAGACCGAAGACAAAAACCAAAACGACGCCCATGCTGAGAAACATACCGATCATCAGATAATGCAGGTTGAGGGGTTGCATCAGGCTGAAAAACCCAAACGAGGCGCCGGTTGTGATGGCCAGAAAATAAACCGCCAGAAAAACAAACAGCACAATGCTGGCCACCCGGCTCAGTTTGCGCTTCTTTTTATTGTTGTCGCCGAAAATGCTGAAGGCAGCGTTGCCTTTGATCATGACAAATGCCAGTCGCAGCAGGTTTTTCATGCGAGCGTCCCCTCCTCTTCGGTCTCGCCGACCAGATCGAGAAACATCGATTCGAGCGAGGAATCCGACTTGGAATGCTCACGCATCCCGCCGATGGTGCCGCAATACAGGATTTTGCCGTGGTCGATAATCGCCACGCGGTCGCAGACTTTTTCGGCAACGTCCAGGACGTGCGTTGAGAAAAAGACGGTTTTGCCAGCATTGGCATGTTCGCGCATCATTTCTTTGAGCACAAAGGATGAGCGCGGATCCAGCCCGGTCATGGGTTCATCGAGGATCCAGACATCGGGGTTGTGCAGCAGCGCGCCGATAATCATCAGCTTCTGGCGCATGCCGTGTGAATAACTTTGGATTTGGCTGGCCAGCGCATCAGCCAGACCGAACCGGGCCGCCAACGACTGGATGCGCTCGGCGCGCTCGGCAGCGGGGACCTGGTAAATGTCGCCGATAAAACGCAGATACTCAATCGCTTTGAGGCGAGGGTATACATTGGGGTCATCCGGCACAAAGCCGAAGGTTCGCTTGGCCGCCAATGGCTCGCGGACGATGTCGAAACCGTTGATTTTGATTTCACCAGACTCGGGCGACAGGATGCCGGTCATCATTTTGATCGTTGTTGTTTTGCCAGCACCATTGGGGCCCAGAAAACCGAATATTTCGCCGTTCTGGACGGTCAGATCGATGTTGTCCACTGCTTTGATCCGACCATTGTAGCTCTTGCTGACTTGTGAAATCGTAATCATGTGTAGTTCCTCCCAATGTCAATTCTCTTCTTCATGATACCAGCCCAGCAACTGAAGCCAGGGCATTTCAGCATTTAATTGCAGCAGCGTGGCCTGCACGGCGGCCATTCGTTGGTCCGTCGCTTCAAAATCGAGGTAGAAAAGATAGGTCCAGGGATTGTTCAAGTCTGGGCGCGATTCGATTTTGACCAGGTTGAGGCCGCGGTCACTGAAAATCGACAGGGTGGCCGCCAGCGCGCCGCTTTGGTGCGGCAAACGCAGCGCCAGACTGACGCGGTCGGCATCGGTTGTGATCAACAACGAGCGACCAACGGCCACAAAGCGGGTTTGATTGACAAGGCTGTTGCAAATATCCCGACTCAAAATCGTCAGTTGATTATCGGCAGCGGCGGCTTCTGAGCCAATGGCGGCCAGCCCGGGGTCGCCGCGCCGCGCCGTTTCCTCAGCCGCAAAGGCCGTGTTCTGAGATTCGCTGGTTTGCCAACCGCGTGCCGTGATCAGATCAGAACACTGGGATAGCGCCTGTGGGTGAGAAATCACGCAGCGAATACCCGCGATTGTGCTGCCAGGTAATCCCAGCAGGCAGTGCGCGATGGGCAGAGAGAGGGATCGCCAGATGGTGAGGTTGCTTTTGATCAGCAGATCATAGACTTCATCGACCGTGCCAGCTGTGGTGTTTTCGAGCGGCAGGACGGCCAGGTCGGCTTGGCCGTCCTCGACCTGACGGCAGGCTTCGGCCCAGGTCTGGACACCGTCGGCCAAAACGCCTGGGAACAAGCGCGCACTGGCCGTCGCGGCATACGACCCGCCTGTCCCCTGGTAGACGATCTTCCGCAGATCTGGCAACTGACGCGGTGCCGTGGCAATTTGCCGGCCCAAATCAAAGGACAGACCGCCGGCCAGCAGTTTTTCATATTGAACGCCGCGCGAAAGTCGCATCAGGCTGCGCAGGAGCGATTCAGCGCGGACAGCATCATCAGGCGCGACCCGGGCCAACGCGAGGCGAATGACTTCTTCCTCCCGTTCTGGGTTGAAAACCGGCGAATCGTTGACGGCCTTGAAGTCAGCCACCCCTCGGGCCGCCGCCATGCGTCGGTTGAAAAGATCGAGAATATCCCGATCAATGGCTTCGATTTGGCGGCGCAGATCGGCCAATTGGTTCTGGTCAGGTTGCTGTCCCATCGTGCTGTCCTTTCAGAAGGCTGCAAAGTTTTTCCGTACCGATCCGGTAACTGTCAAGGCCAAAGCCCGCAATCTGTTCGCGACAAACCGGCTCGATGACCGACAATTGGCGGAAGGGCTCGCGTTTGTGAATATCGGAAATGTGGATCTCCATGACCGGCATGGCGCAGACCTCGATGACGTCACGCAGGGCGTAGCTGTAATGGGTCAGTGCGCCGGCATTGAGCAGGATGCCGTCATAGCCGCCCATGGCTTGTTGAATATGATCGACTAGATCGCCTTCATGGTTGGACTGATAACAGTCGAGTTCCCAGCCCAAGGTCGCGGCAGACTGGCGCGTGAGCGCTTCGACGTCGGCCAGCGTGAAGGTGCCGTATTGTCTGGGGTCACGTTTGCCCAGCAGGTTGAGGTTGGGTCCGTTGATCAGCAACAGACGATGGGTTAATTCGCTCATGTCGGTCTCCTTTCAGCCTGCGGCGAACAGGCCGGCCCCGATCATCGCATCCAACGCGACGATCGCGGCGGCAGCTTCGACGACGGGCACCGCGCGCGGCACAATGCAGGGGTCGTGACGACCTTTGATCACCAGGGTGTCCTCGGTCATGGTCTGCAGATTGATGGTTTGCTGCTCTTGCGCGATTGATGGCGTCGGTTTGAAAGCGACACGGAAAACGATCGGCATACCGTTGCTGATGCCCCCCGTGATTCCGCCGGCATGGTTGGTCTTGAAGCGAATGGCGCGCCCCTTGATCGTCGGCACATCATTGTGTGCCAAACCGGTCATGCTGGCCGCAGCAAAGCCGGCACCGAATTCAACGCCGCGCACGGCCGGAATGCCGAAAAGCAGGCTGGTCAGGCGCGATTCGAGGCCATCGAACATGGGATCGCCAATGCCGGCCGGGAGTCCCCAGATCATGGTCTCGACGATGCCGCCCACCGAATCGCTGCGCTGCTGCGCTTGCTCGATGGCAGCAATCATGGCTTGCCCGGCTCCGTCGTCGATGATCGGCAAGGGTTTGCTGGCAACGGCGGCCAGTGCATCGATATCGGGCTCGACAGCATCGTAGGCGGTATCGCGAATGCCGGCAATTTCGTAAATATGGCTGACCACGCGGACACCTTTGGCCGCCAGCAGCTGGCTGCAAACCGCGCCGGCAAAACAAAGCGGCGCCGTCAGACGGCCGGAAAAATGGCCGCCGCCACGCGGGTCGCCAAACCCGTGGTATCGTGCCAGGCCTGTCAGATCAGCGTGCCCGGGGCGGGGCTTGATGATGCTGGCCTGATAGTCGGCTGATCGGGTGTCACCGTTGCGGATCACGGCCGCCAGGGGGGTGCCGGTGACCCGGCCTTCATAAACGCCGGATAGGATCTCGGCCTCGTCGGCCTCCTGGCGGTTTGTAGACCAAGCGTTCTGGCCCGGCGCGCGGCGGCGGGCGAAGGCGCGTATGCCTTCGATATCCAGCAGCTGGCCGGACGGCAGACCATCGAGGACCACGCCGGTACCGGCCCCGTGTGATTCACCGAAGATGCTGATTTTAAGATGCTGGCCCCAGATTGAGCTCATCGACATCACCTCCCAAACGACGGAATTCTTTGAAAAAATCCGGATAGGACTTATTGACGGCCTCCGCCCTGTGCAGCACGACGCCCTCGCGGGTCGACAGCGCGGCGATGGCCAACGCCATGGCGATCCGGTGATCGCCAAAGGAATCCGCGGTCCCGCCGATCAGCGGTTCGCCGCCCTGAATCATCAAGCCATCGCTCGTTTGCCGGATGTTGGCACCGATGGCACGCAGGGCTTGTTCCGTGGCCGCCAGCCGGTCGCTTTCTTTCAGGCGCAGCCTGCTGGCTTTGACGATATGCGTTTCGGCCGGTGTCAGGGCTGCGGCGACGGCCAAAATGGGCACCAGATCCGGGATTTGCGAAGCATCAATCTTGTATTTTAAGCTGCCTTGTCTGAAGGTCTGGAGCAAGGTCAAAATGGCCTGATCGCCCTGCGCCGAATCCATCGCCAGGCCGGATACCAGCAGCGGGCTGCCCGCGTAGGCCGCAGTCAGCCAGAAAGCAGCCTGAGAATAGTCCTTTTCGATTTGATAGACCGTCGGTCGGTACTTTTGCCCGCCGGGGATGAAATAGCCGCCTGGTTGCGTTTTTATAACGATGCCAAAGGCCTTCAGCGTTCGCAAAGTCATCTCAACGTAGGGCGCTGATTCGAGCCTCGAAGTCAGGCGGATGGCCGAATCGCCGGCAATCAGCGGCAATGCCAGCAGCAATCCGGATATGTACTGTGAGCTGACATGCCCGGGCACCTCAAAGATCCCCGCTGTCAGACGGCCGCTCATCACAAGCGGCAGCGAAGCGCTGGGTGAGAAATTTAAGCTGATGCCATGTCCGGCGAAAATCGCCGAATACTCGTTGAGCGGGCGTTGTGGCAGACGACCTGAACCCTCAAAAGTAACCGCTTCGCGCTCAGCCATGCCGCGAGCGGCGACAATAGGAATCAGCAGGCGCAGTGTCGTGCCCGATTCGCCGCAATCCAGCCGATGCTTCCTTTGGGTTATGGCCTCAAGGCATTGACGAGTGGCCCGAATGTCGTCGGACTCCGGGTCTGGCAGACCGCTGATCAGATCGATTGCGCCGGCCAGACTGGCCGCGATCAGCGCGCGATGAGCATCGCTTTTAGAGGGCGGCGGTTCTACCGTGCCTTTCAGACGACCTGGCTTAATGCGCAAGTCAGCCATTGACCCAAACCTCTCGCAGGATTCTTTCCAGATCGGCCGGATCCATCGATTGCAAAAAGGCGCTGCCGACTGCCTTGAGCAACACAAAATAAATCCGTCCGGCCAAACGCTTTTTATCACTCTGGATCGCGCTCAGCAGATCTTCGACGGGCAGCTTGGCACTGACCGGCAACTGATAATCTTTTAACAGCGACCGAAGCCTGTCTGTCGTTCCAGCCGGTGTGTGACCAAGCTTCTCGCCAATTGCTGTCGCAGCCACCATGCCAATGGCCACGGCCTCGCCGTGTGAATAGCCTGCGAAGCCTGCGGCCTTCTCGACAGCGTGCCCGATGGTGTGACCAAAATTAAGCAGCATTCGCTCGCCGCTGTCTTTTTCGTCGCGTGAAACAACGGTGGTCTTGATGCGCACGCAACGTTCCAGAATCCATTCAAGGTCAAATGATTTCTTTTCGATTTGTTCGAAGAGCGGCAAATCGCTGATCAGTCCATATTTGATGACTTCAGCCATGCCACCGGCCATTTGCGCCCGCGCCAAGGTATGCAGCACGCCCGGATCCATTACTACAGCCTTGGGCTGATAAAAAGCGCCGGCGAGGTTTTTGCCATAAGGCAAATCAATCCCGGTTTTGCCGCCAATCGAAGAATCAACCTGGGCCAGCAACGTGGTCGGCACCTGGATCAAGGGGATGCCGCGCAGATACGTCGCCGCCGCAAAGCCGGCCAAATCGCCGACAACACCGCCGCCCAAGGCGATGACTGGGTCGGTACGGCTCAGTCCGGCGGCGTTGAACATCTCATAAAGGTGCAGCAGCTTCTCCGGCGATTTTGAAGCCTCGCCGGCCGGGACGGTGATCAGCGCCGGCGCAAAGCCACTGACCCGCATTGATTTTGCGGCCCGGTCCAGATAAAGTCTGGCGACGTTTTCGTCGGTTACAATGGCCGCGCGTCTGCCGCGGCAAACTTGGGCGGCAATTTCCCCCAGACGATCAAGGGCGCCCTGCTGAATCAGGATGGTGTAATCACCACTGGTTGTGCTGGCAAGTATTTCCGGCATAATTGTCTACCCCCAAATCGTTCGTTGTTATATCTCGCGCCCGACTGCTGTGGCAATCGGCCGCAGTTTGTCCATGAGCTCTTTAAAAGCTTCCGGGGTCAGCGACTGCTGGCCATCGGACAGGGCGTGTTTGGGATCGTTGTGCACTTCGATGATCAACCCGTCGGCACCGGCGGCGACTGCCGCTTTGGACAGCGGCTCGACCAGCCAGGCGTGACCGCCGGCATGGCTGGGGTCGACAAAGATCGGCAGATGTGAACGCATTTTGAGGACCGGAATAGCGCTGATGTCCAGCGTGTTGCGGGTGCTGGTTTCAAAGGTCCGCAAACCGCGTTCGCACAAGATAACATCCTGATTGCCGCCACTCATAATATACTCAGCGGACATTAACAGCTCATCAACGGTGTTGGAAAAGCCACGCTTGAGCAGAATCGGCCGTCGGATTCGCCCAAGCTCTTTGAGCAGCTCAAAATTTTGCATGTTGCGGGCGCCCACTTGGATCACGTCGACAAATTCCATGAACAGCTCCAGTTGCGCCGGATTGGTGATTTCCGAGACGACCGGCAGGCCGGTGATCAGGCGGGCACGTTTCATGAACATCAGACCTTCAGCTTTCAGACCTTGAAAGGCATAGGGCGAGGTCCTGGGTTTGAAGGCGCCGCCGCGCATCATTTGAGCACCGGATGCTTTGACGCTTTCTGCAAGCTTCGAAATCTGCTCCTCCGATTCGACCGAGCAGGGTCCGGCAATGCAGCAGATGCGTTTGCCGCCAACTTCGACATCCCCAACGCGGATGATGGTATCGTCCGGGTGAAACTTGCGGTTGGCGCGTTTGTAGGGCTCCTGTACCTTCATTACGCGCTCGACGGCCTCTTCGAGTTCGATCGTTCCGGGTTCGATGGCAGACGTATCACCGACCAAGCCAATGATGGTGGTTTCACTGCCAAAGATCGGGCTGGTCTGAACGCCAAAGCTGGTTGTCAGCCAATCGCAGATTTCTTCAACTTTGCTTCTTGGTGTGCCAGGTTTTAAAACAAGAATCATATATTATCTCCTTCAAATCCAAGGTCGATCGCGATTTTGGCGGCGATTTCTTCGGGTGTTCCTGTTCCGGCGACCCGAAGGTCGGCTAAACTGAGATAGCGCGCGCGGCGCTGCATAAACAAGCTGTCCAATCTGTCCGCGTCTTGATTTTGCAGCAGCGGACGGCCTTCGCCCTGCCCAATTCGTTGCCGAATCGTTGCCAGCGGGGTATCCAGATAAATGATGATAGCCGGCGATTTGCGAACGATGTCTTCTGCTGCGGGGTCGATCAGCGCGCCGCCGCCGGTCGCGACGATTTGGCTGCGCTTGTCGCGCAGCAGGGAAGCCAGCTGCTCTTTTTCCATGGCCCGGAAAGTCGGCTCGCCGGAAGTAGCGAATATTTCGGTGATCGAGCGGTTGGCCGCATCGATGATCGCTTGATCCAGATCGACAAACGGCATACCCAGCAACTTGGCCAGTGCAGCGCCTACCGTTGTTTTGCCGCTGCCCATGAAGCCGATCAGCAAGAAGGTCACCGGGGATTTGGCGACAATTTCCCGAGCCAGACGCCGGCGAATATCAGCCTGCGCTTCGACCGACAAGACAGCTGCGGGATGCCAGATCTTTTCTGCTGCCAAGGCTTGGTCAAAGAGCATGCCCAGTCCGTTGCTCGCCTTGATGCCTCGAGAGCGGGCTGCCAGCACCAGGCGGGTCGCCGGCGGATTGTAGATGGTGTCAAACACCCAGCTGAAGCGGGTCAACAGTTCTGCGGACAGAGGCATTCCGGCGGTGTCCGGCCACAAGCCAAGCGGCGTGCCATTCAGCAACCCCCAAGGGCTGTCGTCTGTTGTGTCCAGCGCGTCGGTCAGCGTAGCAAGATTGGCTACCGCGGTGACCTTGCTGGTCGGATAGCTCGCACGCACCGCAGCGGTCAATGCTGCGGCTTGCCTGGGACGTCTGGCCATGATGAAAATTGTCGCGCCAGCGGCGGCGGCGGCAAAGGCCATCGTGCGACTGACGCCGCCGGCACCAAGAATGAGAATTCGGTGGCCGTTCATAGCGGGACAGTTGTCGATAAAGGCCTGATAGTCGGTGTTGTAGCCGCGCCCCTGCCAGACGGTGTTGACCGAGCCAAACAGCGCAGCAGCCGGGTCGAGTTCGTTGAGATAAGGAATGACAGCTTCTTTAAAGGGGATGGTACAATTGAAGCCGCCAAAATCCCGGCTGAGCTGTGGCATCGTAGCAGCCAGTTCCTCCGGCGGCAGATCGATCAGATGGTATTGGCCCGCCAGCCCCGCAGCCTTGAAAAAAGACTCGTGAATAAACGGCGACAGGCTGTGTCCCAGCGGGTGGCCGATCAATCCGTAATCAGTTTGCTTGTCGCTTTTCATGTCTGGTACCTTTTCCGTGCGTCTGGTATTTTAATTATTTTGCCTTTGGTATCAGCATCCGTCAAGAAAAATCCATTCAGAAAAGGCATTTATTCCTGTTGTTCTGCCTATAGATAGCGCATCATGGCTTCCGGATTGACCGCGTGATAGATCGCATCCTCGCGCGTGATGAGTTTTCGCTTCAAGAGGGATGCCAAGCTGTAGTCCATGGTGACCATGCCTTGTGGAGCACCCATTTGGATGACGCCGTCAATCTGAGGGGTTTTATTTTCCCGGATCATGTTGCGGATGGCGCTGTTGACCAGCATAATTTCAAAGGCCGGCACCTGGCCGCCGTCGACGGCCGGGATCAGCTGCTGGGAGACCACGGCCTGCAGAACCGTTGACAGCTGCATGCGGATCTGCTGCTGCTGATTGGGCGGAAAGACATCGATGATGCGGTCGATGGTCTTGGCCGTGCCAATGGTGTGCAGGGTGGAAAGCACCAGTCGACCCGTTTCAGCGGCGGTCAGCGCGATGGCGATGGTCTCGAGATCGCGCATCTCGCCGATCAGGATAACGTCCGGCGACTGGCGGAGCGCAGCCCGCATGGCGCGCTGGTAGGTCCGGGTATCCGAGCCGATCTCGCGCTGGTTGATGATGCTTTTATGGTGTCGGTGCAGGTATTCGATGGGGTCTTCCAAGGTCAGAACATGGCAGGCCCGCTCATTGTTGATTTTGTTGATCAGCGTGGCCAGCGTCGTCGTCTTGCCGCAGCCGGTCGGACCGGTGATCAGAATGAGGCCTTTTTGACAGCCGGTCATGTTCATGATGGAGGTCGGAATGCCCAAGGCCTCGGCATCTGGCAGTTCACTGTAGATTCGCCGCAAGGATACCGCGCAGGAGCCGCGCTGACGGAAAACATTGACCCGGAAACGACCGACATCCGGCAGCGATAGCGAAAAATCGATCTCGCCGTTGCGGACGAAGTCCTGGTAATCCTTCTCGCGGGTGAAAAGCTGCCGGGCGAAGATCTCGGTATCGTTTGGCGTCATTTTTTCGTGCTCGTTGAGGGACAGCAAAACGCCATCGACCTTAATCATGGGAACAAGGCCGACAGTGACAAAGAGATCTGATGCTTTTCGTTCGACCACTTCGGCCAACAGGTTGTTGAGTTGATTCATGATTTATCCTTTCCAGATGCCGCCATTGCTGCCTTCATAATCAAACTCGGGCTGCCACTGTGTCCAGGTCAACACCTCGACCTGGATGGCTTTCTGGCCGGGTGATCCGATCGAAATCCTGAGCTGAAATTCAATGCCCTGGCCTTGGTCGGCTTGGGCGGCAATTCTGGCGGCAACAGTCAGGGGGGCATCTGCGGAAGTTCCTGCAACGACCCGGTGGTCACGAACGTTGGCATTTTCCGCCAAAAGATTTTCCAAAGTCTGCTGGAGATCACCGACCTCAAGGGATTCGATTTCGGCAAGCAGTGACACGGCCAAAGCGTCAGCCAAGTAGTACTGCTGATTCCAGTCCGCCCGCTTCTGCGAGAGTCTGAGGTCAGCCGCGGTGGTGACCAGCGACAGGACGCCAAAGAAGATCAGTAAAACCAGCAGCATGATGATCAGCGCCGAGGCCATGCCCTTGCGGGAGCGAAAATTGCGCATCAGCTCACCTCCCCGGCCATGTAGCGGCTGACGGTCAGTACGTAGATCGGCGGACTGTCCGTCGGTTCAGCCTTGATAATCACGATGTTCAAATACCACAGGCCGGCAATCGGTGCCGCGCCGGAAATGGACTTCATGGATGTGTTTTCATTCTGTACCGTCAGCACAGCTTGAAAAACGACCTGGTCCGGGGTGCAGGGCTGAAAATGACTGTCGAGATCGATGGTCGCGGTTTTACCGACTGCTGGATTATGCTTGAGCTCAAGCAGGCTGGCCGCGATATTGTCGTCGATATCCATCCGCCACTGATCAGCCAGATTTGACGCGACGGCGACGGCCTGATCGAGATTACGAGCTTTGCGCGCCAAGGTGTCGGCTTTGTAAAACAACTGCACAATAAATACGCTGAACAAGGACAGCAAGGCGATCGCCATGATCAGTTCGGCTAAGGTAAATCCACGGCTTCCGCGGTTTTTCATGACTCGACTCCCCCCGCCTTCAGGCAAATGATCCGACTGCCAACAATTTCAGCCTGGTCCTTGGCTTGGCGGCTCAAGGTGATTTTGATCGCGCCGTCCGCCAGCGGTTCCATGGCAAAGCCGTCCATCGCCACGATCCGACTGCCCATGTCAGGCATGATGACCGTTTCTTCGGCGACAAAAAGTTCGCAAAGATAGCCGTCTCGCAAATAGATCCAGGTTGTGTATGTTTTATCGTTGATGATCCGTTTGATGGCCAGCGCCGGACTGCTGTCAAAGGGGCCCGGCGTGATGGACAGCGCCCCCTGTTCATCGTGCTGACGGATCTGAACATCCAGATAGGACAGTCCCGTTCGCAGGTCAGCGGCCTGAGCCTGCTTGGCCGTCAGCCGCAAATAGGTCTGACTGCCGGTAGCTGAGAGCAGGAAAACCATCGATGCCACCAAAATCAGCAGCATCAGAACCAGAACCAGTTCGATCAGCGTGTAACCGCGGCGGTTTTTCATTCGCCACCCCCCGGCAGTTGAATGCCGATGATCGGGTGAATGTTGCCGGCAATGATGTCGTATTGATAAACGTATTTGTCTCGATCCAAAATGAGACCGTAGTTTTGCTCAAGGTATTCCAGATTTGGCGGGTAGGAGCCTTCCAGCGCATAGCATTGCATGACCGATTTTTCGATCGCCTCAACAGCGATTTCCTGGCCGGCGATCCGGCTTTGACCGTCGAGACGCAGCAGGCTGTCCGCGGCGAAGAAAAGAATCAGCAGCGAGATGGCCACGGCAACAAGGGTTCCAATGGTTTTGTAATTCGCAATCCTCATGACCGACTCCGATCATCCAATGTTATTCATGATCTCAACCAGCGGCAGCATCACCGTCAGCAATATGGCGCCGACAATCAGCGAAAGAATGACGACCAACAGCGGTTCGATGATCCCGGTCAGCCGGGCCAATCGATTGTCAACTTCGCTCTCGTAGGCCCGGGCAATTTTCTGCATCATAACGTCCATTTCGCCGGTCCGGTTGCCCAGCGCCAGCATGCGGACAAAGAGTTTGGGGAATAGCTTGGTGTCCTGAAGGGCGACAAAGGTGTCGGTTCCCTTGCGAATCTTCTCGCGGCAGGCGGCGATGCGTTCGCTGACCAGAGAATTGTCCATCACCGACTCCGTCATCGACAGCGCGGTGTCGAGATCAATGCCGCTGCGCAGCATATAGGACAGGGAGATGGCAAAACGCGAGGTGTAGATCCGCTGGTACAGCGGCCCGAAAATTGGCAGTTTGAGCCGACAGCGATCGGCGAAGCGGCGACCGGAAACGCTTTTGCGAAGCCAAAACACAAAAGCAACGATCAAGACGATCAGCAGCGGCAATATCCAGATGGCGTGCTGCGAAATAAAGGCACCAAATGACATCAGTCCTTGCGAGAACGTCGGCATGGTCCCGCCGAAATTGAGGAGAATGTCGTTGAACACCGGTAAAACCCGGACGATCAGCAAAATGATAATGCCCAGCATCATCAGCAATAACACCACCGGATAGATCATCGCGCTGCGAACCTTTTTGCGCAACTCGGAATCCCGGGTGTAAAAGTCGGACAAACTGGTCATGACATGATCCAGATTGCCGGATATTTCGCCGATCTTGGTCATGCGCACCAGATAGGCCGGAAAGGAACCCATATTCTCCATCGCATCTGAAAGGGGGATGTGCTTGCGCATTTCTTTGGCGAGATTGCGCAGCACGCCGGTCTGGCGAGGCATATCTGCGCTTTCGGATAACAGATCAATGCCCTCCGGCAAGGGAATGCCGGATTTTTGGATCAGGGCAATCTGCTCGCAAAGCCAGGCCAGCTCCAGCGATTCAAGTTTGATTTTTCTATCTTGCGCCATAGGACCCTCCTGTATGTGAAAAAGGATTGATGCCATCATAAATTCGACATTCTTCTCGTTTTATTATACACATCATAGGCCGGAAATGCCAGATCATGACGCAACAATAATCCTGACAGCAGGGCGTTCTTGTACAAATGCGAGTTTTTCGGTTATAATTATTGAACTGGATGTAAAAAGAAATGCAGGGATGATTATTGAATAAAAACGACAACAGCAAGTCACAGAAAACCCGCCGGTTGGCTCCCATTATTGCCAGTCGTTTTTTCCGTTTGTCGGTGCTTGTTTTGGTGTTGTTGTTCTTGGCTGCCTGTCATCTGACGCCGATCACCACACCCGGTGAACCCTCAACGCAAACCAGCACTTCGCCCGGGACCGGTTCCCCCGCGACGAGCGAGACAGATGTTACCCCCAGTCCGAGTTCAACCGAAACTGCCGATACGACAACCACGCCCGTTACACCTGGCGCTACTGGAACGACGACGCCGACGCCCACCCTCAAGCCGGGTACGACCGCAACCCCCACAGTCACCCGTCGGCCTACAACACCGCCGACCGCAGCGCCGACTGCGCCCCCGACCGCCACTCCGACGACCGCGGCGGCCGGGAGTTTTCCTTACAAAAATTACGGGGCCTTTTTCCATAATGAATATGGCGGCAACAGTGTCATCACCCAAAACGAAGGCGGCACCATTCTGGTCGATACCGGATCGGCACCCAACGGCGTAGTTCTGGTTAATGTTTCTGAGGCGATCATTCCCTATTCTCTGCGCTGTAAAATCATTGTTTTGTGCGGTTCCAAGAGTTATCAGTATGATTTTCAAAAACGCAATCAGTACATGGGCATTCCGCTCAACATGGGGGATGGTGAATACATTCTCAAAGTGTACCAGCAAATCGAAGGAACTTCCTACGCCGAGGTCATGGCCTGCACCTTCACGGTCGCCCTGTCTTCCAGCCTCAAGCCTTACACAGCCGCCTCCCAGATGGCTGATTTCTATACCAGTTCGGCCTGTGTGGCCAAGGCCAACAGCCTGTGCGGCGGTTCATCGACCACCGATGGCAAAGTCAGCGCGGTCTACGAATGGATCGCTGCCAATATTGACTACGATACTGCGCTGGCCAACAGCATCACCAGCGGTCAGGTCACCGCATACGTCCCAGACGCCGAAAACACATACAACACCCGCAAGGGCATCTGTTTTGATTACGCTTCCCTGATGTGCGCCATGCTGCGTTCGCAGGGTATCCCGACGCGATTGGCCGTCGGATCGACGCCGCTGGGCTATCACGCCTGGAACGAAGTCTATTACAAAGGCACCGGCTGGGTCGTTGTTTCGTCTTTCCAATGGGAATACATCGATGGCAGCGGCTGGGTCATGCTGGACACGACTTTCGCCGCCAGCGGCATGAGCCCGTCTTCGATTAAAAACACCACCCATACCAAGCAAAAAACGTATTAGATCAGAGCAGTTTGCGCCGATCCTCGACGCGCTTGGCCTTGCCCTCGCTGCGTGGAATTGAACGGGGTTCGACCAGGGTGATTTTGGCCGCAATACCGAGCGTCGACTGGATGTCGTGATTCAGACGATGTTCCAGTTTTTCGATTGCCTTGATGGAATCCGAGAAAAAGGCATTGGACATTTCGATCTGGATTTCCATGCGGTCCAGGTTGTTGATGCGATCGACGTAGATCATATAATGCGGTTCGAGTTCGCCATACTGCAGCAGCACCGTCTCAATCTGGCTCGGGAAGACGTTGACACCGCGAATGATCAGCATATCGTCGGCGCGGCCGGTGATCTTGTTCATCCGCACGGTCGTGCGGCCACAGGCACACTTGCTGGTCACCAGATGGGTCAGGTCATGGGTGTTGTAGCGTAAGAGCGGCGACCCTTGTTTGGTGATGCTGGAGAAAACCAGTTCGCCGACTTCACCATCCGGCAGCGGCTTGCCGGATGGATCGACAATTTCCGCAATGAAATGATCCGACTGGATGTGCAGCAGATCGCCTGCTTCGCAGCTCATGGCCACGCCGGGGCCCATGGTTTCAGTCAGACCGTAAATATCAAAGGCGCGCAGACCCAGTTTTTCTTCGATCTGCTGCTTCATGTTCAAGGTCCAGGACTCGGCGCCAAAGATGCCCACTTTGAGATTGATTTTCGATTTGTCGATGCCGGCCGCGGCCATTTCGTCGGCCAGATGCAGCGCATAGGACGGTGTGCAGGCAATTGCCGTCGGCTGGAAATCGGTCAGAATCTGCAGTTGGCGCATGGTGTTGCCGCCGGAAACCGGGATGGTGGTCGCGCCCATTTTCTCTGAACCGTAATGCAGGCCAAGACCACCGGTAAAGAGGCCATAGCCGTAGGCGATGTGCAGAATGTCCTTGTTGGTCATCCCGGTGTTGGCCAGACAGCGGGCGATGCATTCTGCCCAGATCTCGATGTCAGCTTTGGTGTAGCCAACCACCTTCTGTTTGCCGGTCGTGCCGGACGAGGCGTGGATGCGAATGATTTCATCCATCGGGACGGCAAAGGTGCCGTACGGATAACAATTTCGCATATCTTCTTTATCGGTAAAGGGGAGTTTGCTCAGGTCATCAATGGTCTTGATATCTTCCGGCTTGACACCAGCGGCCTTCATCTTCTCGGTGTAATACGGCACCGTGCCGTACATCCGTCGGACACAGTCGACCAGGCGCTGTCCTTGCAGTTCGCGGATTTGTTCGTAGGGCATGGTTTCAGCTTGTTTGTTCCAGAAATACCCATTCATAGGCGGTCCCCCCTGCTTGACTTATATTGAATTATTATCGTTAGCAGCCTGCTTTGTCAAGATGGCATCTGTGATGATGATAACCGCCTGCCCCTCGTCGGGAATAAAACGGTAAACCAGATCGCCGCGAACCAGCTCGATGTGAGAACCAAAGCGGGCATTCATGCCGGTCTTATCAGCGAGCTGAAAGCAAATCTTCAACAAGCCTGGGCCCGTTTCGGTGCTTTCAAAGCAGAGCTGCTCCCCGGTCAGTCTGAGCAGCCCGTGACCGGCCGCTGTGATGATACCGTCAGCGGCTGGCAGTTCGGCAGTAGCTGCAAATTCGAGCAAAAAGTCTGGCTGCTGCAAACGTTTGGCCATCTCGCCCATTTGCCATTGATGCCAGCGATAGGGGTCGGGCAGGATTTTCAGCCGTTTGGACAAATTCATGTCGCGTACGGCCGGCAGCAGCATGGCGTAACGATCCATCCTCGCCTGATTGCCGCAAAATCGGCAGGTCAGATGAAAGCGGCTGGAGCGCATGGCCAGCATCTGACCACAGGCGGGGCATTGGTGGCACAGGTTGTGCAAGCCGCGCGCCGGGGCCAGCGACAAAAAACGATAGTGCCGCTTGCGCTGCCAGCCGTAATCGTTGAATTTGAGTGCCTTTTCGATCCTGGTCTGAATGGTGGCAAGATCCATCGTCGCCAAATCTTCCGCTGTAAGCAGCAGCCGAGCGCTGACCTCGATCCTGCCGAAGCGCGGCCCGCTCTTCGACCAGCGTGGCCAACTGAGATGGGCGCCGTGTTCGCGGACCACGGCCACTGGGCAGCCGGTCTTTTTGACCAGCTTGGCGATGGCCTCGTCAATCGTTTGCCAACTGCCATCGAGTGATCGTTGACCTTCGGGGTAAATGGCCAGCCAGCCGCCGTTGCGAATGACGCGCAGCATGCTTTTGGTCGCCTGCATGTCGGCCCGAAACTGGATTTTGGGAATGGCGGCAACCGTGTTTAAAATCCATCGCGACCAGGGTTTGCGGAAAAATTTATGGGTGGTCAGGTAATGAATGCGTTTCGTAAAGAAGGTCATGGCCAGGATCGGCGGATCAAGAAGCGATGGGTGATTGCCCAGGATGATCATCGGCCCTTTGATGCCCCGTAGCCGCGGGTCGCGGTGGATGCGGACACTGAACATCACCTTGACCAGCAGACCAATTACCGATGTAATCAGATAGTAGAGCCAGGCTGCCGGCCGCCGGTACTTTTGCTCACGATCACCTATGCGGCTCACCGCCGCCCCTCGTTGGCTGGCTGGTCCAAACCTTTCATGGATAGCGAGATGCGTTTGCGCACCGGATCAACCTGCAGCACGCGAACGTTGACTGCCTGTCCGGCACTGACCAGGGACATGGGATTTTTGATAAAGCGATCGGCCATTTCCGAAACATGGACCAGGCCGTCCTGATGGACGCCGATATCGACAAAGGCGCCAAAGTCAGCGACATTGCGCACGACGCCGCCCAGGACCATGTCGGGCCTGAGGTCCTTGAGGTCCAGCACATCGCTGCGCAACGTCGGCTGCGGCAGGTCGTCGCGCGGGTCGCGGCCGGGACGCGCCAGGGCGTCGAGGATGTCCTGAAAGGTCATCTCGCCGAGACCCAGACGGGCAGCCAGTTCTTGAACCGATTTTTGCCGGGCACGCGCCGCCAGTTCGGGCGAGGCGGGCACCTCGAGCAACTGGCTGAGCGTCTCGACCTGTTTGTAGGCTTCGGGGTGAACGGCTGTATTGTCGAGCGGATTCTTGGCCCCCGGGATGCGCAGAAAACCGGCGCACTGCTCAAATGCGCGCGGACCCAGTTTGGGCACCTCCATCAGGGCTTGCCGCGACGGGAACGGCCCGTGCTTTTCGCGCCAGTTGACGATGTTGCCAGCAACGACGGTGCTGAGACCGGCAACGTAGGACAGGAGTGATGGCGAGGCCGTGTTCAGATCGACGCCAACTTGATTGACGCAGGATTCAACGACACCGCGCAGTGAATCGTCAAGATGTTTGCTGTTGAGATCGTGCTGATATTGGCCGACGCCAATTGAACGCGGGTCGATCTTGACCAGCTCGGCCAGCGGATCTTGCAGGCGGCGGGCAATTGAAACCGCGCTGCGCAGCGAGACGTCAAAGTCCGGAAACTCTGCGGCCGCGAGTCGGGACGCCGAGTAGACGCTGGCACCAGATTCGCTGACCATCAGGTACTGCAGTTTCAGCCCTTCGTCCTTGATCAGGCTGGCGATGAAAATTTCGGATTCGCGCGATGCGGTGCCGTTGCCGATGGCGATCAGATCGATCTGATGCTTTTTGATCAGGCGATTGACTGCCTCTGCGGCTTCCTTGGTTTTGCTGTGCGGCGGTGTCGGATAGATGACCCCAGTGTCGAGCACACGTCCGGTTTGATCGACAACGGCCAGCTTGCAGCCGGTTCGAAAGCCGGGATCCAGTCCCAGCACCCGGCGGCCGCGAATGGGCGGCTGTAAAAGCAAACTTCGAAGATTGGCCGCAAAGACCTTGACCGCTTGAATTTCGGCTTGCTCGGTCAGCTCGTTGCGAACTTCGGTTTCCAGCGAGGGGGCGAGCAGCCGTTTCCAGGCATCTTCCGTCACCTTCTCCAGATAGGGCACAGCGGCAGAGTCTTTGCGGATCAGCCAACTGCGAATGATGGCCAATGGCTGCTCAGACGCGATCGCCACTTTAACCATCAGAATTTTTTCGCGCTCACCCCGGTTAATGGCTAAAATGCGATGTCCCGCGATGCGCGGCACCGCCTCATGAAAATCATAGTAGGGGTCGAAAACCGTCGATTCTTCAGACTTGCCTTTGCTTTCGATCACCGCGTCCTGCATCATCAGCTGACGCAGACGACGGCGAATCCAGACCTCGTCGGCTGTCTGCTCAGCCAAGATATCCATGGCGCCGGCCAACGCCGACTCGCGGTCGGCTACATCCTTATCAGAATTAATCAGGCTATCGGCCAAGTGCTGGATCGCCTGGCTGTCGGCGGTCTGCTGCAGCAGCAGGTCGGCCAGCGGCTGCAGACCGCGCTCACGCGCAATCGAGGCTCTGGTGCGACGTTTGGGCCGGAAGGGCCGATAAATATCTTCGATCTCGGTCATGGTGACGGCTAGTAAAATCTGGCGATCCAATTCGGGCGTCAACAAGCCCTGCCCCTCAATCAGTCGTCGCACGTCAGCCTTGCGCTCCTCCAGCGCTCGCAGCGCGGTCAGCCGCTCGTCCAAATCGCGCAGAATCTGGTCGTCGAGATTGCCGGTTGCCTCCTTGCGGTAGCGGGCAATAAAGGGGATGGTGTTGCCGGCATCGATCAGTTGCAAAATATTGTCAACCTGCCAGATTTGCAGCTTGAATTCTTTTTCCAGTTGTGTTGAAATTGACATCAAATGGTTACTCCTCAAAAACATTTTGCTTTGGTCACATAATGATAACATATCTGGTATATCCTGTAATAGAAACTGCCATCGGAGGTAAGGGAAAAAATGGCTCGATTTTGTTTCTATTGCGGCCGCGAATTGTCAAACGGTGAAAAGTGCGGCTGCCGTTCGACCGATAAACCCAATGCGGCCAAAGAATCCGCGGCGCCGAAAAAGCCAGCTGGGCAGCCGCCGCCCAAGGCCAAACCTTACAAACCCCAGCGGCCCGTCACGCGTGACAATCTGCTCAATTTTTTTCGCCAGTTAAAAGCCTATCTGACATTACCAGCTGACACCATCCGCGCGGTAGCCCGACAGGTCAATCGACAGGCGATTCTGATGATTATGCTTTTTTCTGGCCTTTGTGGCGGACTTTTTCTGTTGGTGGCCGTTCAGCAGCCTTTGCTGACGTCTTTGCTCTCGTTAAGTGCGGCTACCTCAACAGGCTCGCCCAGCGGTGCCAACGGCGTATTTATTTTTGTTCAAGGTCTGGGGATTTCCATTGTTTCCAGTCTGCTGCTGGTTCTGCTGTATTATCTGGCACTGCGCTTCATCTATCGTCACCAAGTTGCCTTTCTTGATTTGCTCAGCGCCCTGAGTCCTTCCTTCCTTTACCTTTCCCTGTTTGTCCTGTTGGGCACGATCGGTCTGTCGACTTCATTTCTCAGTTCACTGCTGATGCTGGCGATTGGGTTTGCCATTGCCATCGTCGCCCAATACCTCGCCGTATGCGAGCTGTCAGGATTTGACGACAATCGAGGTCTGATGCTGGTCGTGTTTGTCTTGTTGATCTACGCATCAGTCTTGTCGTTGGTGCTGAGTTTATCTTTGCCCATTTTGAAAGCCTTTGTCGAGCAGTCGGTTACGTTATAAACCAGCAATTTTAGCCAGGAGTTCGGCGGCATAAGTCTCGTCAATTTGTTGCCATTGGCCCGTCTCATCCTGCAGATGTCCTTCTGTCAGCGACTCGGCATTGAGATAGATCTGGCTTTCGAGATCCAGGCTGAACCAGGCTCCGTCGTGGCCAGCGACCATGAAGCGGAAGGTTTTATCGTCGGCAGTCAAAAATAAAATCTCGTCGATCGTCCCGCCATCAGCCAGCCCTTGGCGCTTGATCGCCAGTTTGACAAATTCCACCAGTCGGTCATCGCAGTGATGGTCGGCGATGTGTATTTTTTCGATCAATTGATTGTAATCGGCAACCAGCCGCAACTGCCAGCCGGGAAGCTGGGACAGCATTGCCGTGGCCGCCCGCGCCTGCGTTTCGCTCTGGCCGGCATGGCAGTAGATGAGCTGGCGGCGGTTCTCGTCGCGATAAAGCAGCGGCAGCGCCGGAATCCAGGTGTTGCTGCAGTTGGCGCAATGCTGGGTCATTAAGGTTTTGCGCAGAAGCCTGTCTTTAAGATCAGGATCGGCAACCGCGTCCAGGACGCTCCAGATGGTTTGCTCCTCCTCGTTCAGACACACCGGGCATTCGAGCAATGCTTTGGTAAATACGCTTTCGTCCATGTTGCTATTCTCCAGCACCTATTTTGTTTCGCTCAGCGGTCCGCTGCGGGCGCAGACTTTAATCTCGCTGTCCAGAACATCGACAAGGGCAATATCGCCAGCCTGAACAACGCCGTCGAGCAGGGCTTCGGAAAAACGATCTTCAACCATCGACTGAATGGCCCGCCGCAGCGGCCGGGCGCCGTACATGGGATCAAAGCCTTTTTCGGCCAGAAATTCCTTGGCTTGCTGCGTCACCTCCAGGGTCAACCCGAGGTCGGCCACGCGTTTGCGCAGCGATCCCAGCATGATGTCGACAATGCTCAGCACGGCTGCGCGGTTGAGCATATGGAAGAAGATAATCTCGTCAACACGATTGACAAACTCAGGGTTGAAGGTCTTTTTCAGCTCTTCCATCACCAATTGTTTCGCTTCGTCGTATGTTTTGCCGCCATACAAAAGCTCAGTCTCGCCGCCTTCAGTCGCTGGCTTGGCTACATCAAAGCCGATCCGGCGGCCAGCCGAGCTGGTCAGCAGGCGAGCGCCAATATTGGAGGTCATGATCAGAATGGTGTTGCGGAAGTTTATCGTCCGGCCCTGCCCGTCCGTCAGGCGGCCGTCTTCCAGGATCTGGAGCAGCGCGTTGAACACATCGGGGTGGGCCTTTTCGATTTCATCAAACAGCACGACCGAATAGGGCTTGCGTTTGACCTTTTCGGTCAGATGCCCGCCTTCTTCATAACCGACATAACCTGGCGGCGAGCCGATCAGTTTTGAGACATCGAACTTTTCCATGTATTCCGACATATCGATGCGAATCATGGCATTTTCGTCGCCAAACATGACTTCCGCCAGCGCGCGCGCCAGTTCGGTTTTGCCGACGCCGGTGGTGCCCAAAAAGATGAATGAACCCGTCGGGCGCTTGGGATCCTTGAGCCCCAGCCGTCCGCGGCGAATGGCTTTGGCAACCGCCGTCACTGCCTCGTCTTGGCCAATGACCCGTTTTTTCATTTCCTGCTCGAGGTGCTTCAAGCGCTCATTGTCGCTCTCGGTCAGTTTGCGAACCGGGATGCCGGTCCAGCTGGCAACGATTTCGGCAATGGTGTCAGTCGTCAAAACCTGATGTTCATTGCTCAGCTGCTGCTGCCACTCGCTTCGACTGGCAGCTAATTTTCCGTTCAGTTCCTGTTCTTCTTTGCGGAGTTCAGCCGCCTTTTCAAACTCCTCACGATCGGCGGCATCCTTCTTTTGATTGCCCAAATCCTTGAGCTGAAGTTGCATCGCCTGAATTTCCGCTGGTTCGTCAATTTTTCGCATGCGAATACGGGAAGCCGCTTCGTCGATAAGATCAATCGCCTTGTCCGGCAAAAACCGATCGGGAATATAGCGAACGGACAAGGTTACCGCCGCCTCGACAGCTTCATCGGTAATCCGCACCTGATGGTGTGCCTCATACTTTTCCCGCAGCCCTTTGAGGATCAGGACAGCCTCCTCCGGACTGGGTTCGCCGATGGTCACCGGCTGAAAACGACGTTCCAGCGCGGCATCTTTCTCGATATGCTTGCGATACTCATCAATGGTGGTCGCACCGATAATTTGCAGTTCACCGCGCGTCATCAGCGGCTTGATGATATTCGCCGCGTCCATGGCCCCCTCGGCTGCGCCGGCGCCGATGATCGTATGCAGTTCATCGAGGAACAGCAGAACATTGCCCGCATTGATGGCTTCGTCGAGGCCCTTCTTCAGGCGGTCTTCAAACTCGCCGCGATATTTGGATCCGGCCACCATGCTGGCTAAATCCAAAGCGATGATACGCTTGTTTTTCAAAAGCTCAGGCATATCGCCGTTGGCGATTTTGATCGCCAGCCCTTCGGCGATGGCCGTTTTGCCAACCCCCGGTTCGCCGATCAGACAGGGGTTGTTTTTGGTCCGGCGGCAGAGAATCTGCATCACGCGAATGATTTCTTCTTCACGACCAATGATCGGGTCAAACCGATTTTCGCGAGCCAGCTGGGTCAAGTCGCGGCCGAATTTATCGAGGGTTGGCGTTTTGGACTTGCCTGCCTTGGCAGGCTTGCCGTCTTCGGACTTTTCGGCGCGCTGCTGCAAGGTGCGATTGATGTCCTCAAAGTTTTCAGGCTGGTTCGCCTCGTCCGCATCCTCGTCCGCTGCCATCGGGCTGTCATTGGACGAACTTTGCATGGCCTGAACCAACTGGTTGTACAGGGGCCGCGGCTCCAGTCCGTTGGCGCGCAAGATGCGCATGGCCACGCTTTCCCCTTCGCGGATGATGCCCAGTAGCAAGTGTTCTGGCTCAATGACATCGAGCTGACGCATGCGTGCTTCATAGGCGCCTAATTCCACGACACGCTTGGTCCGTGGTGTAAACATGCTGACGATCTTTTCGGCATCAATGTTCTCTTCGACTGGTGTGTCCAGGGGTTCCTGGGTATTCATCTGGCTCATCGCTTCCTGAATTTTCTCCAGCGTGACCTCGGCGGCAGCCAGCAGCTCGAACGCCACGCCCTGCTGTTCAGACAGGATGCCCGCCAGCAAATGCTCTGTGCCAATATAGTTCAGCTTGTATGAATGGGCAAGCTGATAGGCAACCCCCAGTACACCGCCGCTGCGATCAGAAAATCTCATCATCATGGTTTTATCCTCCATCTTTTCCTTTGTTAATAATGTCGTGTATTATTGTCGCCCGTGTACTGTCGCGTTCTTCTGGCAACATTGGGCGTCCTTTTCCTTTTTGAATGCTGGCCGGCCCAATCGAAGCCTGGATACGGTTGATGTCCGCTTCGTTGATTTGCGGCAGCAGCCCGAGCGCTTGACCCAGTCGGACTTCGGACAGCAGGGTGACGGCCTCCTCGGTCGTCATCAGTCGGGCATAACTCAGGATGCCGAATGCTCGCATGATTCTATCGGTCAGAATGATCGGTTGTTCGCGATAGATTTCACTGCGGACATGGCGTTCTTGCTCGATCAGCTGCTGCAACATCCGTTTAAGGTCGTTGATCAGATCCTCTTCGGTGATGCCCAGCGACAGCTGGTTTGATATCTGAAACAGGCAGCCCTGCGCCTTGCTGTGTTCGCCGTAATTGCCGCGGACGGCAAAACCCATTTTATTCAAACCCTCAATCACGCTCTTGATGCGCCCGCTCATGACCAGACCAGGCAGATGTGTCATGACGGATGCGCGCATCCCGGTGCCGGTGTTGGTCGGGCAGGCTGTCAAAAAGCCATACTTTTCGCTATAGGCCAGCGAAAGCGATCCCTCCAGGATCAGCGCAGCTGATGCCGCCGCTTTGTAGGCCGCCTCCAGATTGAGTCCAGATTGCATCGACTGAATGCGTATGTGGTCCTCCTCGTTGATCATGATTGAGACAGCCTCATCACGGCTGATGATCACCCGGCGGTTCTGGCCTTTGGCCGCGAGATCGGGGCTGATCAGCCGCTTTTCAGCCAAGGCCTGCTGGTCTTCTTCGCTGAGTGTGTCGAGCTCGAGCAGCAGAAAATCGTGCCGGCGCGCTAGATCGTCATTGTAGAAGGCCGCCGTAATTTCGTCAGCCGCGCGGCGTGCCTGCTGGCTGTCCATGCGGTGCGGAAAGGAGAAGTGATCGAGATTGCGCGCCAACCGGATGCGGCTGCTGATAATGACATCGCTTTCGGGTCCAGGATCAATGTACCAGGTCATGTGGCGGCGCCTCCTTTCGGGGGCCTCTTTTTTGAGGGCAATTTGCCACGGCCATCCACTCCATCCAGCTGGATGGTCATGGCGTGCAATTCATCCCGCAGCAAGGCGGCCTTTTCGTAGTCTTCCTCGTCGATTGATCGTTGCAGTAACTTTTTGACATCAATCATTTTGTTTCGCAGCATGGACTGCTCCTGTTGATCGGCACTCTGGCAAACTTTACGACCGATGTGACGCGTACTGCCTTGCACGCGGCGCATCAACGGATCCAGTCGGTCGGCAAAGGCTTCATAGCAAAGGCTGCAGCCAAAGAGTCCCGAGCGGCGAAAATCATCGAAGGATTGACCGCAGTTGGCGCATGCTGTATTTTGCGGCGTCGCGCTTCCGAAGGCAGGAATGCCGCCGGTGGTGTCAAAAACGCTGCTGCTGTTCAGGGAATTGGTGCCGAACAGACTGCCGATGTTGCCGACATAGTCCTGCAGATTCATGCTGATCCCGTACTCCTGCGCGCATGACTCGCAAAAATGATGTTCTGACGTCTTACCCTGGCGGGTTTGCGACAGATGGATGTTTGCTTCCCGTTGATCGCATTTTTCGCATTTCATCAAGGTGTCCTCCCGCTTCAGCGGACCATCAGGCTGGTCAGCATATTCTTAAAAATGACCATCCGTACCCGGTCTTTCAGTTCAACGCCGATATCGGTCAATGAACGGTCAGCCGTGGCCGACAACAGCAGCCTGGCTTCATTGGCGCCGATGATATTGTAGTCAATAAAGTTGCGGATCAGCACTTCTGCCTGATGCTGCGAAAGACTGTCGCCGATGGTGTTGAGCGCATGCATCAAATATTGGGATGGATTGGCCATTTCAACCCGGCGGATGCGAATCCATCCACCACCGCCGCGTCGGCTCTCAACCATAAACCCCTGGTCGTTGGTAAAACGCGTGGACAACACATAGGTGATCTGCGACGGCACGCAGTTGACGCGGGACGCCAGCGAACTGCGGGAGATTTCAATTATGCCGTTATTCTGGTCCATCATCTGCTTGAGCAATGCTTCGATGTGATCACTGATCCGTGCCATGCGCTCGCCTCCTCCTCGCCATTACTGACTTTGACTATCTTTGACCTATACTCTATTATAGATTGCTTTTTTGATCTGTCAATAGGTTAAATAATTCGGTTTACCTATGTTATAATGAGTCACTGAACTTGGGAGGATTAATGAACAAAGCCGATATTAAGAAATGGTTCGCGACCACTTGGTTGCATGTCAAACGGGTAGCGCTGGCCGCATGGACCGGCGTTCATCTCTCGGCGGCTTTCATTTGGTCCGGCGTCAAGGCCGCCGCCATATTCTTTTGGGGTGGTCTGAAAACATCGGCCATTTCGATCGGTCGCTGGCTCCGAAAGGCCGCCCCGGTAGTCGGTCGCAGCATTTTGTGGGTGATGCGGGCCATTTGGATTTGGGTCAAAAAGACGGCTCCGATCGTCTGGGATTATGCCAAACGCATCACCTTTGCCATCGGGCGGTTGATCAAAAGAGCTTCGATCGCCTTGTACCGGAAAGTCAAGAAGGCTTATGCTGATCATCCTCATCTGCGCGTCTACACGGTCGTTGTTGTCATCGTTCTGGTTTTGGGCGGCGTGGCCATCGGCGTGGGTCAATGGCAGAAGCTTCCACCAGGCGAAACCGTTGCTGTGACAACGTCGCCTGACACATCAGCGCGCGGCAGTACAATCGTCGTCGGCGCAACCGACGCCATCGATATTATCAATCCGCTGTACTCGATTGGCGATGGTGAAAACGATGCCGTTTCATTAATCTTTGAACCCCTGGTCCAGCTCGACGCCGCGAAAAAAGTCAGCAGCCGTCTGGCCGCATCTTGGGTCTATGATGAAACGACGCATCAGTTGGTCTTTGAACTGACACCCGACCACACCTTCAGAGACGGGCGTGTGGTCAATGCCGCTGATGTTGTTTTCACTTATCAGTGCTTGCTGTCATCGTCGTATGATGGCCCGCTGCAGGGGCGCTTTGACGCAATTACTGCTGTAGCGCAAGGCAGTTCACCGCGTCAGGTCGTTTTCACGTTGGCTGATTGGGTTGAGACGCCTGATTTTTCCCTATATACCATTGGTATTTTGAAATCTGATTATTATATCGTCAATTTCGAACGTGTCTTTGAAATGAGTTCGCTCAAGCAGGCGCCCGAAGGCAGCGGTTCATTTTATTTGTCGAACATGCAATCTGACCAGCTTCTGCTGTCCCAGCGTGAGGGCTATGGCGGATCGATCAAAAATGTGACGATTATAAAGATCGCATCCGAATCCAAATACCGCATGCTGCAGCGCGGCGAGCTTGATATCGTTGCCAACAGCTGGGATACGCGTATGGCCGAAAGAGCGAAGGTTTTGGTCGGTTATCAGTTGACCCGCTTCAGCAGCAGTGTTGAAGACTACTTTTTGGTCAATCCTGAACCTGCTGCTGACAGTATCGTTCAATTGCCGTTGCAACGGCTGGCTGTTCTGATGATTGCAGCCGGTCAAAAGTTGGATGTCGCCCAGCGGCAAGCTTTGACCAACTTGAGCGGCAAACCGATAACCCTCTACTATTACATCGGCCTCAATGAGGAAACCAGCCAAGCCAACAGGGCAACAGCCGCTGGCATCGCCAAGCTTCTCAACCAGGCCGGCCTTGATGTGACCGTAGCCAGTTCCAGTTGGCCGCAGTTAGCGGCTATGGCGACTACCGGCCGTTATGATATTCTCCTGATGCCATCAACAGTCAACAATCGCTTGCCAGACCAGACCAACCTGCTGTCTGTTCCGGTGCAGCCAACGGATTCAGCCTTTATTGCCAAATTCAAAGAAGAGGTTTATATCGTCAGCAATCGTTTGACCCAAGTGACCATCAATCCGAACGGTCATCCATTTGCCGCCATGGCCGGGTCGTGGACGGATCGGATCGAGAACATTCGCATCCTGAACAGTGACGGCTCATATTGGGAGGAGGTCTCTCCATGAACAAGGATCAGTTCCAACAGCTCATTCAGGCCGGTCCGGTTTTGCTTGACGGGGCAACCGGCACGCATCTGCAGGCGGCTGGCATGCCGTCCGGCGTCTGCCCGGAAGCCTGGGTGCTGGATCATCCGGACATCTTGACAAGCCTGCAGCGTGCTTATTTCGACGCCGGCAGTCAAATTGTCATGACCTGCACGTTTGGCGCAAATCGTCCAAAAATGGAGCACTACCCCATCTCGCTCAACGCTGAGGAACTCAACCGCCGCGTCGCTGCCATCAGCATTGGCCTGCGCGATGAGCTGAGACAGAAGAGCCCGGGGCGAACCTTTTTTGTTGCCGGCGAACTCGGTCCGACCGGTCAGTTTCTCTTGCCGTCCGGTGATGTAGCATTTGATGAAATGGTCGATATCTATCGAGAGCAAGCGCGCGGACTGGTCGCGGCGGGTGTTGATTTGTTTGCGATTGAAACCATGATTGATCTGGCCGAGGTTCGTGCCGCGGTGCTGGCCATTCAAGCCGAATGTGACCTGCCAATCATTGCCTCTCTGACCTATGACGCCAAGGGTCGCACCTTGTCTGGTAATACACCGCTCGAATGCCTTCTGACCTTAGCCAGCCTGGGCGTCTCTGCCAGCGGTATCAACTGTTCATTCGGCCCCGACCTGCTCGGAACATTTATCGAGCCGCTGCGGCCAATCACGCCCATTCCCCTGATGCTCAAACCCAATGCCGGCTTGCCGACGATCATCGAGGGTCGTACAGTCTTCCCGCTCGATGCCAAGGCTTTTGCTCAGATCATGCGGCCGCTGGCCGGCCACGGTGTTTTGCTGCTGGGCGGATGCTGCGGCACATCGCCGGCACATATTGCAGAACTGCGTACCGCCCTGTCCGTTGGCGAGATCTCAAGCACGGCGCTCCCTGCTGCCTTACCCGCCATGATCTGTTCAGCACGTAAAAGTTGGCTGATCGAAAATCCGCGGGCGCTACCGGTGGTATCCTGCACGGATGCCGACAGTTTGAGCGACGATGTTTATGATGTTATGGACGATGAGCCGGCAGCCATTATTCTGGATCTTGACGCCGCCGCTGTTGTCAGCGGTGTCAAACCAATTGTCGATGCCTTTATTCAATTGCAGGTTTCGGTGCCGGTTCCCTTGGTATTTCGTTCCGACAATCACGAATTGTTGCAGAAACTGCTGCGCATTTATTGCGGCCGCGCCGGGGTGATCGGCGCGTTGCCGGTTCTTTCCTTTGGAGCGCTTGTTGTTTGATCGTGTTATCAAACACAGCTAATCGTAATATAGCATCATCATAAATGTTCCATTTCGCGACATTTAGCTGATTTCTTTGTTTTCTGTGTTGAATATCGTCGCATTATGATACATCATATCATTATCATCTTTTCGAGGTGCTGACTGATATGATCAATTTATTGGCTGAACGCCTGCGAATTCTGCGGCGGGAAATGAGAATTACGCAAGCGCGTGTCGCCCGGGAAATCCTGGTGCCGCGCGTCACATACACCCATTATGAACTGGGAAAGCGAACACCCGATCTCGATACAATCATCCTGCTGGCCAGGTTCTATGATGTATCCGTTGATTATCTGGTTGGCAACTCCGACAGCCCGACTCTCGTCCCGCGCGCGTATCATTACTTGGATAACACCACCGTCTCCGGCGTTCGCATCGCCGATCGCTGAGCTTTCTGGCTTGATTCGATAAAAAACCGGCGTTGCCATGTCTGGCAGCGCCGGTTCGTTTTTGTGGGAATGCCCGATCAGATTTCCAGCAGATCGAAGTTCTGTTCGACAACCGGGACGGCTGTGATGTTGCGGTAGCGGGCCATGCCGGTACCGGCCGGGATCAGTTTGCCGATGATGACATTTTCTTTGAGGCCGAGCAGCGGATCGATCTTGCCCTTGACAGCAGCATCCGTGAGCACGCGCGTGGTCTCCTGGAACGATGCGGCCGACAGGAAGGAATCGGTGGCCAGCGAGGCCTTGGTGATTCCCAGCAGAACACGCTTGCCGCTGGCCGGTGTCATGCCGGTCTGAACGGCCTTGGTGTTTTCGATCTCAAAGTCGAACATGTCGACCATGCTGCCGGTCATCAGCTCGGTATCGCCCGGATCGTCGATGCGAATCTTGCGCATCATCTGACGGGTGATGATTTCGATATGTTTGTCATTGATCTCAACGCCGTTGTTTTTGTAGACTTTGAGAACTTCCTTGATGATGTACTTCTGCACGCCGCGGACGCCTTTTATGCGCATGATGTCATGCGGGTTAACCGATCCGTCGGTCAGCAGATCGCCGGATTCGATGTTGTCGCCGGTGCTGACCAGAATGGGCGCGCTCAGCGGGATGGTGTAAACCACGGTCTCGCCATCGGCGGCAGTAACCGTGATGTCGCGCTTGCGTTTGCCGGTTTCTTCGACCCGGACAACACCGGTCAGTGACGAAATCTCGGCCTGTCCCTTGGGTTTTCTGGCTTCAAAGAGTTCTTCTACGCGCGGCAAACCTTGGGTAATATCGTCACCGGAGGCGATACCGCCGGTGTGGAAGGTCCGCATGGTCAATTGGGTGCCGGGTTCGCCGATGGACTGGGCGGCCATGATGCCCACCGCTTCGCCGCCGACCGCCGGTTCGCCGGAAGCCAGGTTGAGGCCATAGCAGATGGCGCAGACGCCATGACGAGCACGGCAGGACAGAACATTACGAATGGCGACTTTGGTCATGCCGGTCTTGGCAATGGCCTCGGCGGCGTTCTCGGTAATCAATGCGCCCTTCTCGACCATGACGACGCCCGTCTCCGGGTGCACGATGTCGAGCGCGGCATAACGGCCGGAGATGCGGTCTTCCAGTGATTTGACGACGCGGCGCGCCTTGCCGGTTGCGCCGACGATGACTTCGCTGACTTCAATGTATTCCTCGGTGCCGCAATCGGTGTCACGAATGATCACATCCTGCGAAACATCGACCAGCCGGCGGGTCAGATAACCCGAGTCAGCAGTCTTGAGCGCGGTATCGGACAGCGCCTTACGGGCACCGTGGCTGGAGATAAAGAATTCCAGAACGTTCATGCCTTCGCGCAGATTGGATTTGATCGGAATTTCAATGGTTTTACCGGACGTATCCGTCATGTTGCCGCGCATACCAGCCAGCTGTTTGATCTGGTTGATGTTGCCGCGGGCGCCGGACTGCGACATCATGTAAACCGGATTGTACTTGCCCAGATTGGCCTTGAGCGCTTCGGTGATCTCGTCGGTTGTTTTGCGCCAGATGTCAACGACCGATTTGTAACGGCCTTCGTCGTTGAGCAAACCACGCTGATGCTGACGGTTGATAAAATCGACACGATCCTCGGCTTCAGCGATAAATTTCTTTTTGACGTCCGGCACAATCATGTCGAAGATGCCGATCGAGATGCCGCCCTTGGTCGCGTAACGATAACCCATGGACTTGATCTTGTCGAGCAGGATCGCGGTTTCGGAAATGCCGAAATTGCGGATACAGCGCTCGATGATCATGCCCTGCTCTTTTTTGCCGACCAAAAAATCGCACTCGAGCTTGAAGACGTTCTCTGGTTTGCTGCGATCGACAAAGCCGAGGTTTTGCGGGATGATCTCGTTGAACAGGAAGCGGCCCAGCGTGCTTTCAACGAGTTCGCGGCGCGGTTGACCATTGATGGTTTTGGAAATGCGAACCTTGATCCGCGAATGCAGTTCCAGCTCGTGATCATCATAGGCCATGACGGCTTCCTCGACCGAAGTAAACACTTTGCCTTCGCCCTTTTCGCCTTCTTTGTCAATGGTCATGTAGTATATGCCCAAAACCATGTCCTGGGTCGGGACCGTGACCGGCTTGCCGTCCTGCGGTTTGAGCAGGTTGTTGGCAGACAGCATCAGGAAACGGGCTTCGGCTTGAGCTTCAGCGGACAGCGGGACGTGAACGGCCATTTGGTCGCCGTCAAAGTCGGCGTTGTAGGCGGTGCAGACCAGCGGATGCAGCTTGATGGCGCGGCCTTCGACGAGAACCGGCTCAAAGGCTTGAATGCCCAAGCGATGCAGCGTGGGGGCGCGGTTCAGCAGGACGGGGTGGTCCTTGATGACCTCTTCGAGCGTGTCCCAAACCAGATCGTTGGCGCGGTCGACCAGGCGACGCGCGGTCTTGATGTTATGGGCATGCCCAGCCTGCACGATTTTCTTCATCACGAAGGGCTTGAACAGCTCGAGCGCCATTTCCTTGGGCAGACCGCACTGATGCAGTTTGAGTTCCGGACCGACGACGATAACCGAACGGCCAGAGTAGTCAACGCGCTTGCCCAGGAGGTTCTGACGGAAGCGGCCTTGTTTGCCCTTGAGCATGTCGGACAGAGACTTGAGCGCGCGATTGCCGGCACCAGTAACGGGGCGACCGCGGCGGCCATTGTCAATCAGGGCGTCTACGGCTTCCTGCAGCATGCGCTTTTCATTGCGAACGATGATCTCCGGCGCGCCCAGCTGCAACAGCTTGTTGAGGCGGTTGTTGCGGTTGATGACGCGGCGATAAAGATCGTTGAGATCGGACGTGGCAAAGCGGCCGCCGTCGAGCTGAACCATCGGGCGGAGTTCCGGCGGCAGCACAGGCAGGACGTCGAGGATCATCCACTCCGGACGGTTGCCGGACTTCTTGAAGGCTTCAACAACTTCGAGACGCTTGATGATACGGACCTTTTTCTGGCCGCTGGAGGTGCGGAAATCATCGCGCAGTTCGTCAGCGAGATCATCAATTTTGATCGCCGCCAGCAGCTCCTTGATCGCCTCGGCACCCATTTTGGCGCGGAAAGTGTTCTTGCCGAATTCCTCGATGGCATCACGGTACTCTTTTTCGTTGATGACCTGGTGTTTTGAGAAGCGGGTCATGCCAGGGTCGACGACCACATAGGCAGCAAAATAAAGCACCTTCTCCAGGTTGCGTGGTGACATATCGAGGATCAGCCCCATGCGACTGGGGATGCCGCGAAAATACCAGATATGGCAAACCGGCGCGGCCAGTTTGATGTGGCCGAGACGCTCACGGCGCACCTTGGATTTGGTGACTTCGACGCCGCAGCGATCGCAGACGATGCCCTTGTAGCGGATCTTCTTGTATTTGCCGCAGTGGCATTCCCAGTCCTTGGTCGGACCAAATATTTTCTCACAGAACAGGCCGTCCCGTTCTGGTTTCAGGGTACGATAGTTTATGGTTTCAGGCTTTTTGACTTCACCGCGAGACCATTCCAGGATCTTCTCGGGTGAGGCCAGGCCGATGCCGATGGCTTCGAAATTGTTCATTTCAAACATTGCGCGCCGTCTCCTTCCGCAATTGGCAAATCACGACTACCGGGTATGATCCCGGATTCAATACTGGTCTTCAGCGTCTTCGTCGACCGTGAGGTCATCTGGAAGAGCCAAATCGGTGAACGCTTCGAAAGCGCCATTGACATCGACGTCAGCAGTAACGCCGCCGTCTTCATCGAGGATGCCTTCGGAGAAGCCTGCCGCGGCAAAGTTCTCTTCGGTGTCTGCGGTCATGCCGATTAATTCGTCGAGTTTGCTGCGATCGATTTCGGGGACATCTGCGTCTTCATCGACCGATTCTTTAATATCAATCAGTTCATTTTCAGTTGAGAAAATCCGGACATCAAGCGCCAGACTCTGCAATTCTTTGACCAGCACCTTGAAGGATTCGGGAACGCCAGCTTCAGGCACGCTTTCACCCTTGACGATGGCTTCGTAGGTCTTGGTGCGACCCGAGATATCGTCGGACTTGACGGTCAGGATTTCTTGCAGGGTATAGCTGGCGCCATAGGCTTCCAGGGCCCAGACTTCCATCTCGCCGAAGCGCTGGCCGCCGAACTGGGCCTTGCCGCCCAGCGGTTGCTGGGTGACCAGGGAGTATGGCCCAATCGAACGGGCATGGATTTTGTCGTCAACCAGGTGCAGCAGTTTCAGGTAGTACATGATACCAACCGTGATTCTGCTTTCAAAAGGCTCACCCGTGCGTCCGTCGTAGAGGATGGTTTTGCCGTCCGGATCGATACCGGCGTTGGCAAAGGCCGCTACAACATCGGCTTCGGTGGCGCCGTCAAAAACCGGCGTAGCTATCTTGTAGCCCAGCTGGCTGGCGGCGCGGCCAAGATGCACTTCAAGCAACTGGCCGATGTTCATACGGGAGGGAACGCCCAGCGGATTCAAGACGATGTCGAGCGGGGTGCCGTCGGGCAGGAAAGGCATATCCTCTTCCGGCAAAATGCGGGAAATAACACCCTTGTTGCCATGGCGGCCGGCCATTTTGTCGCCGACTGAGATCTTGCGCTTCTGCGCAATGTAGACGCGGACCAGCTTGTTGACGCCGTGCTTAAGGTCGTCATCGTTTTCGCGGGTGAAGACCTTGACCTCGACCACGATGCCGGATTCGCCGTGCGGAATACGGACCGACGTGTCGCGGACTTCGCGGATCTTCTCGCCGAAGATGGCACGGTAAAGGCGTTCCTCAGCCGTCAGCTCGGTTTCGCCTTTGGGCGTGACTTTGCCGACAATGATGTCGCCGGCGCGAACTTCAGCGCCAATGCGGATAATGCCATACTCGTCGAGATCCTTCAGCGCGTCATCGCCGACGTTGGGGATTTCGCGGGTGATTTCTTCGGGGCCCAGCTTGGTGTCGCGAGCTTCGCATTCGTATTCTTCAATATGAATGGAGGTGTAGACATCGTCGCGGACCAGTCGTTCATTGATCAGGACGGCATCCTCGTAGTTGTAGCCTTCCCAGGTCATGAAGCCGATCAGGACGTTGCGTCCAAGCGCCAGTTCGCCGTTGTCGGTCGAGGGGCCGTCGGCGATGATGTCGCCCTTCTTGACGAATTCGCCTTTGCGGACCAATGGACGCTGGTTGATGCAGGTGCCTTGGTTGGAGCGCTGATATTTGGTCAGGGTGTAACTGTCGTAGCTTGCGGTCCCTGTCTTGACAATGATCTTGGCAGCGCCGACATATTCGACCACGCCGTCATTCTTGGCGACCTGGCAGACGCCGGAGTCCTTGGCGGCGCGATGTTCCATGCCGGTGCCGATGATCGGCGACTCGGTCTTGATCAGCGGAACGGCCTGACGCTGCATGTTCGAACCCATCAGGGCACGGTTGGCGTCATCGTTGCCGAGGAAGGGGATCAGCGCGGTGGCGACCGATACCAGCTGTTTGGGCGAAACGTCCATCAGGTCGACTTTGACGGGATCGACTTCGATGAATTTGTCCAGATAGCGGCAAACGATCTTCTTGTCAATGAAGCGGCCATCTTCAGCCAGCGGCTCGTTGGCCTGCGCGATGTTGTAGAAGTCTTCCTCGTCGGCTGTCATGTAGCGGACTTCGCGGGTGACGATGCCGGCCTTTTTGTCGTAGACGCGATAGGGTGTCTCGATAAAGCCATAGCGATTGACCCGGGCATAGGTGGCCAGGGAATTGATCAGACCGATGTTCGGACCTTCAGGTGTCTCGATCGGGCACATGCGGCCGTAATGCGAGGAATGAACGTCACGGACTTCGAAGTTGGCGCGCTCACGCGACAGACCGCCCGGGCCGAGGGCCGAGAGACGGCGCTTGTGCGTCAGTTCGGCCAGCGGGTTGGGCTGATCCATGAACTGGGACAATTGGCTGGAGCCGAAGAACTCTTTAACCGCAGCGCTGACCGGCCGGGTGTTGACGATCATCTGCGGTGTGGCGCTGGCCATGTCGGTCAGGGTGCCCATCCGCTCGCGGACGACACGCTCCATGCGGGAGAAGCCGACGCGGATTTGGTTCTGCAGCAGTTCACCGACCGAACGGATGCGGCGGTTGCCGAGGTGATCGATGTCGTCGTGTTCGCCGATGCCGTATTCGAGACCGATCAGATAGCTGATGGAGGCGACGATGTCTTCGACGGTCAGATGCTTGGGCATCAGATCGTAGACATGGGACGCCAAGAGATCCTTGAGGGTCGCGATGGGTTTGTCGCTGGCTTTGGCTTCGCCGATCAAGCCGCGCAGGATGCTGATGCGAACCTGCTCCGTGACGCCAAGTGAGGTGACATCAAGATCGCCGACTTCTTCGGCCGTAAAATAGCGACGGATAAAGGCATTGGCGTCAACTCGATTGTTGCCGATGATTTTGATTTTGTTTTCGAGGGTGGTGACCGTGTCGCCCGTGACGTTGATCGGGTATACCGACACGTCGTTGATACCGGCGGCTTGGACAGCTCGCGCCTGGGCGGCGGTGATGATCTGGCCAGCTTCGACCAGGATTTCGCCGTCTTCGTCGACCACGTTGTCCACGGCTTTGTGTCCGGTCAGGCGACTGACCAGTGAAAGCTTCTTGTTGATTTTGTAGATACCGACCCGCGCCAGATCGTAGCGCTTGGGATCAAAGAACATGTTGTGCAGCAGGGATTCCGCACCTTCAACCGAGACCGGCTCGCCGGGACGCAGCTTTTTGTAGAGTTCCTGCAGACCCTCTTCGCGATTGCGGCAGCCGTCCTTGAGCATGGTCTGCATCAGGCTGTTCTCTTCGCCGAAGGTTTCGATGATCTGCTCATTGGTCCCGAATCCCAGCGACCGCAGGAATACGGTCAGATGGAATTTTCGGGTGCGATCGACGCGAACCCAGAGCAGGTCGTTGACATCGGTCTCATACTCCAGCCAGGCACCCCGGTTGGGGATGATTTGCGAGAAATAGAGGTCCTTGTCAGTCTTGTCGCGCACAATGTCAAAATACGCGCCGGGTGAACGGACGAGCTGGCTGATGATGACCCGCTCGGCGCCGTTGATAATGAAGGTGCCGTTATCTGTCATGATCGGGAATTCACCAATATAGATGAACTGATCTTTGAAGATATCTTCCTTCTTATTATGCAGCCTGACTTTGACGCGTAAAGGGGACGCAAAATTGGCATCCCGCTCCTTGCACTCCTCGATGGAGTAGGTCGGGGCGCTGGTGTCGAATTCCTTGTCAATAAAGGAAAGCTCGATGTCACCTGAGTAATCGGTGATCGGCGAGACGTCCCGGAGGACTTCCATCAGGCCTTCATCGATAAACCACTGGTAACTGTTCTTCTGGATTTCAATCAGGTTTGGAATGTCAATGACTTCATCAATTCTGGAATAAGACATTCTTTCGGCTCTTCCCAATTTGACGGGACGCACCATTAATGATCACCTCACGCATGTTCCGGCCAGGCCGTTTATTCCTGGTTGGCCGCCGTAAACAAAAAATGTTGACGTCAACCCTGCAGATGCTATAATTGACTTGAAAAAGCTCACATTTGCTGCTGTCAAGCGCAGGCAACAAACCGCCAAGTTATGACGCGTTATAAAATAATAGCACTCAACCCTTGCGGTGTCAATTAAATTTGGCATCTTTTTTCGATTTGTTCACACGACCAAACTTGTTTGACTTTTTGTGCTTTTTTTCGGAAAATTGTCACTGGATCAAGAAACTTCCGCCAGCCACAGGGCTTTCGGAAGTTTCTTGTACGACGTGAAAGGGCTGGTGCTTGATGCTTTTGGCTAATTGAGCAGGCTCATGCCGAAGCTTTGTATCGCATAGGGGTAATTCGGCTTTTGGGCCGTCAGATAGTCTTCGAATTTTTTGCTGGTCAGGTCGCTTTTGACGCTACCGTGCCATTCGGTATCCTTGATTTTGGACAAATACATAATATGGAAACCATAGGATGTCTGGATGACTCCCGTGTCGCCGGGTTTGTGGGTAGGATCCATGCTCCAGCCGAGAAATTCAGCAACTAAGCTGCTGGAGGGTGTGATGTCCTCATACAGGCCGCCAGTCGTGTTGCTACCTGGGTCTTGGGAGTTGGCGTTGGCCAGCGCAGAAAAAGCGTCTTCAGTTGCCGGGCCAGCCTTGTATTGCGCAAGGATCGATTCGGCTTTGGCCTTGGCTGTGGCAATCACTTCTGCTGTCGCGGTGGCTTTGTCGGCTTCAATCAGGATGTGGCGGACATCGACAAGGGCCGGGTTGTCATTGATTTGGCGATCGACAAAGTAAATCAGCGTCGCGCCGGTTGTGGATTCGATCACTGTCATGTTGCCGGCTGCGCGATCGGTGCTGAACAGCCAATCGGAGATTTTGGTGTTGCTGACATCTGCTTTTTTGGAGCCCGTGACCAGTGATTTGTCGGTGGTTGTGTAAGACTCTTTGCTGGCTTCGGGAGCGTAGGCGATGCATTCGGCTTTAAAGGAGTCCTGGTCGGTTATTTTGCCCATCATCTCGGCCGCTTTGGCCTTGGCATCAGCTAAGGCATCGGCAGTTGGCGTTGTTGCCCCATCTGCGAGTGAAGCAGTAATGGTGAAGGTGCGATAATCGACAATATCGTACGTTGCTTTATTGTCATTGTAATAGGTCTCAATTTCCGTCTCTGTGAAGACATAAGTGTCCAGCGTCTGAGAAGAATACTTGCTGGCCAAAAAAGCTCTGTCGAGATACTGTTTTATCACGGCTTCGCTGACACCGACACCGAACTGGCTGATCAGGTAGTTCTCAATCGTCTGACCTTCTGTCTTGGCAGTAGTCGCAAGGTTTTCGAGGCTGCTGGCGATCTGATCCTTTTCGGTTTGCTCCAGCGCGACACCTTCAGCCTTTGCATTTTCAGTAAGAATGACCGTTTCTTGAATCTGCTGCGCGGCCATATCTTTGAAAAAATCTTCATTGGTCGCAAAATTTGTGTCAAAAGAACAGGGTTCTTTTAAGGATTTTTTTCCAGCTTCTGTCGTGGGGTCAATCGCAAAATTGCTTAATAATGATCGATAATAAATGTTGAATTCAGCGGCGGAAATATCCACCTTGCCGACGGTCAGCGCAGGGAACCATTGCCGGGGCAGGCCAACATTGATGACCCACCCAGTGGCGATGCCAAGAATCGCAATCACCAGCACAATCGAAGTGATGATTGTTACGGCTTTGTTGGATGTGCGAATCGGCTTTTTGCCGCCGTCTCTTGATTTCATGCGCGCCAGTCTGGCTTTACGCTCATCTCGCTGCGTTTCTGCATTCCACTTTTTATTCTGATTTTGCTTCGAATCGCTCATGCCTGATCCATCCTTCACCCTCAAAATGCGTTATTTGCTCATTATACACAGTCAACCGCCGTGAAACAACACAGCCAACCCGATATTACTGCATCAATGTGACAGCAGTATGAAGATCAATTGCTTTTTTGTCTCGGTGGCGCTTTGAATCCCAGCTCGCTGGCTTTTTTGTAAAAAGATGTACTGCGCAGACCCGCGCGTCGAGCCGCCTCCTGGCCGTTGATTCGCCCTTCCGCCCATTCGCGGCAAATCTCGCGAAAACCCGGCGGGATCGATACCGGCGGACGTCCAATGCGGCGGCCTTGCTGGCGGGCCGCTTTGATGCCGGCCTTTTTACGGCCGGATTGAAAGTTGAACTCGAGACGCTCGACCGACTCCAGCAATTTCAAAGCCGCTCGGCCGGCCGGGCTGCGGGTATCGAGACTGTCTTCCAAAATAACGAGTTCGGCACCGGCATCGGCGATCTGACGCGCGGTTTGCAGAAAGTCCCGCAGATTCTCGCAGAAACGATCGGTCGCTGCGGCAAAAATGACATCGCCGGCCTGAAGATTGGCAATCAAGCGGGCCCGTTGTCCGCGGTCGGCTTCAGCCTGTCCGGCCGATGGTCGGTCGACAAAAATGCGGTCAAAGCCGCCAATCGTATCCAGTTGCATCGCCTGCCGGTTGACGTCCGGATCAGCTTGGTCCAGCAGCATGTAGCCATATCTCGCCATTGGGGGTACCTCCTAGAATGATGTTAAATAGTATACAGGAAATCTGTCATTTGTTCGGGACTTTTCAGCCAAAGATCCGGCGCGGCGTCCTGGAGTTCGTCAATCGGCATAACCGTCCAATCGACAATGGCGCTCAAGCACCCCGCTCGTTTGGCACTGGTGAGATCATGAATGCTGTCGCCCACAAAAACAACCTGCTTTGGGTCTTCCAGGCTCAATTGGCGCATGGCTTCAAAAACCGGCGCGGGATCGGGTTTGTGGCGATCTGTCGATTCTTTGGTGATAATAACCTTGAAGAAACCGGTCAAGTTAAAATCAACCAGGTTTTGCAGGGTCGCTTCATATCGCTTTGACGTGACAATGCCCATCGGGATGCCCATGCGGTCGATTTGCTCCAACAACGCTGGCACTTTGAGAAAAATGCCAACATCCGTGCTCAGGTGGGCGCGGTTGTATTCAAGATAGGCTTGTTTCAAGGCCTGGGCGACCGTTGGCTCAAAGGGTCGGAAGAAATCGTCAAGCGGTGTGCCGATGCTGGCCAGAATGGCTCGGGCGTCCCCCGCGTGGCCTAGACAAGTGTGAAAGGCATGCTGATAGGAGGCGACAATCAGCGGGACCGTGTCCAGCAAGGTCCCGTCAACATCAAAAAGAACCGCCTTTATGGTGGTACTATTGATCATGCGGTTCTCCTTGCAACGACGTTTCTGGGATGATCGTCAATTGAATTCTGGAGACGCGTTTTTCGTCCATCTCCAGTACCTTGAGCCGCATGTTGCGGAAAGTGACCTCGGGCTGTTCATTTTCTTCGGGGATGCGATCGAGCAGACTGATAAACAGTCCGGCCAGTGTATCGTAATCCTCGTCGGGAAATTCAATGCCAAGCGCTTCGCCGACTTCGTCCAACTGGGTCATGCCGGCGATGATGTAGGTCAGTTTATCTTTTTGGACGATTTCCAGCTCGTCTTCGTCATATTCGTCCTGCAGATTGCCGACAATTTCTTCCAGCAGATCTTCGAGGGTGATAATGCCGGCTGTACCGCCGTACTCGTCGATGACCACTGCTAACTGCGCGCGATCGCGCTGCATCTCACGGAAAAGGGTGTCAACATCCTTGGACTCAGGCACGATATAGGGAGCGCGGAGCATGCTGCGCAACGAAAAGGGCTGCTTGGGGCCTTCCGCGGCATGGATCAGCAAATCCTTGGTGTGTAGAACGCCGATGATGTTGTCAATGCTTTCCTCATAGACCGGGATGCGGGTGTATTTTTCGTGAATGGCCACGTCGAGGACTTCACCAAAGGTGGCGTCGACATCAAGCGACACGATGTTGGTCCGATGCGTCATAATTTCCGAGACTTCCTTGTCGTTGAACTCGAAAATGTTTTCGATCATCTCTTTCTCTGCAGCGTGAATATTGCCCGCTTCGCGGCCGACATCGACCATCATCCGTATTTCCTCCTCGGTGACCGAACGGTCATTTTTGCCGGGTTTCACGCCCAGCAAGCGAAGGATCAGATTGGTCGAAAAGGTCAGGAGAACAATAAAGGGACGCATGACTTTGCCAATTCCAGAAATGATGCCGACGACTCTTTTCGCGAATTTTTCCGGGTTGTTCTGCGCAACCCGCTTGGGAACCAGTTCGCCGAGCACCAGCGAGAAATACGACAGGATGATCGTTACCACGACGACGCTGATGTTATAAACCGCTTCGCTGTTGATGCCGATCATAACCTGCAGGCGATGGGCAAATTTATCCGCCGCGAAAGCTGATGACAAAAAGCCGGCCAGCGTGACGCCAACTTGGATGGTCGCCAAAAATGCGCTGGGCTCAGAAACCAGCTTGGCGATCTTGCGAAACGCTTTATCGCCTTCCTCGGCCTTCTTGCGGACGATGTTGTCGTTGAGCGAGATAATCGCGATTTCTGATGCCGAAAAAAAGGCGTTGATCAGAATCAGAATGGCCAAGACCAGCAAGTCCAGCAGCAGTGCCGCGAATGACGGATCCGGTTGATTGATGTTTGACAAGAAGTAGCTTATATTACTGCCATCTTCCACTGTGATGAGTCTCCTTTTGAGCCAGGCAGCCTTTTAGCTGCCGATTGGCAACGCCCGACGCAGGCCGGTATGAATAGTCCAATAATATCAGTTTTTCGAATGAAGAGCAAGGAGACGGTGAATGTCTTGTTCTACGTACTAAACAGTCTTTCGCTTTTGGAAAACTTTGCCCTGTCATCGGTCAAGTCATTAAATGTCATTGACTTTGCATGTCATCTTATGTCATAATGAATTTAACCTAGATGTTTTCATGACAATTTTTGATTGTCATCATCACGATGCTTGACACGACACGTGTTGGAGGAATGACATGAATTTCGACCAAAAGCTTAATGCCTTAATGCACTTGTTTAAAATTAGCAACAGTAAACTGTCTCGTGGCATCGGAGTTGACGCTTCGCTGATCAGTCGCTGGAAGTCCGGCGAGCGGAAGATTTCGCCAAACTCCCCCCATATCCCGATGTTGGCCAGCTATTTTTTAAAGCTGAATGCCTATCATTATCAGCGTGAATACCTCGACAAGATCATTGCCGCCCGGCAAGCCGACCAACAGGCAAATGATGAGACGCAGCGCGTTCACGTTCTTGCCGACTGGCTGATTTCCGCCGATCCGCCCGATCCGCAGCCGGATGAGCAACCTGAACAGCTGGCTCAATCGCTCAGCCTGATCGCCAACATCACGGACATTTTGACCGGTGTCGGTATTTCGTCTTCTGAATCAGATATCAGAGCGGCGGCCAACAAAAGAATGGCATTGCTGCCTGGCCGCTCGCTGCGCTATGAAGTCTTTGAGGGCCGTTCCGGCCGCCGGCAGGCAATTCTGGACGCCCTGAACCAGGTGCTGAAGTCCAGTGAGAAACACGAGATTTTCATGACCAGCGAAGATGATAATCGCTGGGTCAGTGAAGATACCAATTTTTACAACTTATGGACTCAACTCCTGCGAAAAATTGTCGAAAAGGGCCACCAGATTACCTTGATTCACGTTGTCAATCGTCGCGTCAACGAGATTATGGCCATGCTGTCGTATTGGATGCCGTTGCATATGTCAGGGCGGATGAACTCCTATTATTACCCGCGCTACGGTGATCGTCGCATTCGCCAGACATTCTTGATTGTCAAAGGTGAATCAGCCCTTTTCTCGAACACAATCGGCGATTTTTCCGGCAACGATTTGACCTATCGCTTTGATGACCCCGTCACCGTCGAACAAAACATGCGTCTTTTCATGGTGCATCTGTCACAATGCCGCCCGCTCTTCAATATCTTTAAGCGCGATGGCATCAAGGCCTTTTTTGAACAGCACAGTGAGCTGAACAAAAAGGCCGGCGCAACTTTCAGCATTCAGCACCATTTCAACAGCCGTCTTTTGCCGTTTGAAATTATGAAAACTCGGCTTTTGACGCTCCCCGTTGTTTCCAATGATGTTAAAATTCTTGATTTGCTTGAAAACCATCAAAACGAATTTTTCGCGCGCTTGGAACACGAGATGTTCATCGATATCATCCCCTTTTCGCTATTGGAAATGATTGAGGAGTTGGGATTCTGCACACTGGCCACGGATGTTTTTCCAGACTTCCCGATCAAATTAAACAAGGTGGATTCGCTGGCCTGGTTGAAGAATATCGTTGCGGCTTTGGCAAAATATCCGAATTACGAGCTGTTTTTCGGACCGGAAAGCCTGCGCATTGAGGATTTGAAGGTCAGCGTCACCTACAAGGAAAGCTCGATGGCGATGTTCTCACCGCTTGGCAAGTCAAAAAATCCGGCTTCAGTCATTGTACTTTGCGAGAATAATGTTCTGCATTCTCTCAGTTATTATTTTGATGATTTTATCCAGCAAATCCCCTCGAGCTTGCGCAACCGTCACGATGTCATTGCCCGACTCGAGCGGCTGATTTCGGTTTTATCCGGTGAGGCCGTTGAAAGCCTGTCTTGAGCTGATTCCCCACTCAAAAAAACGCCTCTGCTTGATCGAGCAGAGGCGTTTTCATTTGTTTCAGACTATGTCTACTCCTCGTCTTCTTCCATGCGCTGTTTGGCATCGGCTATGACCTTGTCCGCGACAATCTGCGGTGCCTGATCATAACGGTTGAACTCGATGGTGTACCACCCGCGGCCCTGGGTCATCGACTTGAGGTCGGTCGCGTACTTGGCCATCTCCGAGGTGGGTGCTTCGGCGGAGACGACCTGTTCTTCGCCGTCGGGGTTGATGCCCATGATGCGGCCACGTCGCTTGTTCATGTCACCCATGATATCGCCCAGGAACGTGTCGGGAATATGAATCTCAACGCTGCTGATCGGTTCGAGCAGAACCGGCGAGGCCAATGGCAAGCCGGCTTTGTAGGCCACGCGGGCGGCCAGTTTGAAGGCCATTTCCGACGAATCGACATCGTGGTAGGAGCCGTCAACCAGCGTTGCTTTAAGGTGAACGACCGGGTAGCCCGCCAGCACGCCCTTGAAGATGGCATCCTGCAAGCCCTTTTCTACGGCCGGGAAGAATGACTTGGGCACCGAACCGCCGAAGACCTTTTCTTCGAAGGTCAATCCTTCGGCATCGCCGGGTTCAAATTCAATCCAGACATCGCCGTATTGACCGTGACCGCCGGATTGTTTCTTGTGTTTGCCCTGAACCTTAACCTTTTTGCGAATGGTTTCACGATAGGGCACGCGCGGCTCTTCGAGCGTGGCGTCTACATTGAACTTGGCTTTCAGCTTGGCTTTCAGCACATCGATCTGTTGTTCGCCCAGTCCTGAGATGACCATTTGATGGGTCTCGGCATCATTCTTGACCGTGAAGACCAGATCCTCATCCTGCAGTTTGTGCAAGCCGGACATGATTTTATCTTCTTCGCCCTTGACCTTGGGCAGGATGGCCATTGAAAGGCAGGGCACCGGCAATTTGATTTGTTTGAGAAGGACCGCATGCGCCTTTTCACAGAGTGTATCGTTGGTGGTCGTCACCATGAGTTTGGTCACAGCGCCGATGTCGCCGGCAACAACCTGCTCGACCGGCAGTTGTTTTTTCCCGACCATGGCGAAGAGCGAGCCGATACGCTCATCTTTCTCTTTGACCGGATTGTACACGGTGCTGTTGGCTTTAAATGTTCCAGAGTAAACGCGGAACAGCGAGATGCGACCGACAAAGGGGTCGGCGATGGTTTTAAAGACGAAAGCAGCCATCGGCGCGGCGGGATCGGCCGCGAGATCCACGGCGGAACCGTCGGGTTTTTCAGCTTTGACGGTCGGCCCTTCCGAGGGAGCCGGCATGTATTCGGCAATACGGTCCATTGAGTAGCTGATCGCCCAATTGGCGATCCCGGAGCCCACGAAGACCGGGTATACTGAGCCGGAGGCGACGGCGGAACGCAGGCCGGCATGAAGCTCTTCCTGCGTGTAGGCTTCGCCGCTGAAGAATTTCTCCATCAGGGCTTCGTCGGTTTCGGCTATGAGTTCGTTGATTGCGTCGCGCAAGCTGGCGGCATGCTTGCCTTGTTCGTCCGGCATAGTTGTCGGTGTGTACGCGCCAGTTTTGGCATCAACGTTATAGGCTTGTTGCTCGATGACATCGACAACGCCAGTCATCTTGCCATCGCTGACGATGGGAAGGGCAAACGGAATCACCGGACTGCCAAACGTATTGAGTAAGGATTTGAGCGCGTTGTCAAAATTGGCATTGGCTTCGTCCATGCGGCTGACCATGAATATAATTGGCAAACTGAGTTTGCGGCACAGGCGGACGGCCTTTTCAGCACCGACCGAAGCGCCGTCTTTGGCGCTGATCATGATCAGGCCAGTATCAGCGACCCGCAGGCCCTGCATGACTTCGCCAAGAAAATCGAAATCGCCCGGCGTGTCAATCATGTTGATTTTGTATTCTTTCCATTCACAGGTCGCGGTGGTGGTGTTGATCGAGATTTTGCGACGAATTTCTTCGGCGTCGAAGTCCATGACGGTCGTGCCATCGGCGGATTTGCCAAGTCGGTCGGTCGCTTTAGCGTTGAAAAGGACGGCCTCGGCAAAAGCAGTTTTTCCAGATCCGCCGTGGCCCAATAAGACCAGGTTGCGGATTTTTGCAGCGGGATAGTTTTTCATATCCATGTTCCCCCTTTAAATGCCATCTGGTGTCGAGGCTTGGGGTGGTCTTATCGACGGCCGAGCCGTGACGACACCGCTTTAACAATTATACTATGCAAGTTCAACAACTTCCATCATGGATTTTCGAATAATTTCTGGCAGTTGACGCGCCAATCTTCCAGGACAGCCGCGACTTCCTCCCGCGTCAGCGCCTGCATCGCCTGCCGCTTAACCGAGGCGGCCTGTGGTGTGCCCTTGAAGTAGCAAATCAGGTGTTTGCGCATGTCGAATATTGCTTTTTGCAGGCCGATCAGATCGATCAGGCCATCGAGATGCTCGAGAATGATCGGGATTTTTTCGTCAGGCGACAAAACCGGCGGCCCGTCGCTGGCACCGGTCGGATCGCTCAGCGCCTGGGCCAACCACTGGAACAACCAGGGGTTGCCCTGCGCTCCGCGCCCGATCATCAGGCCGTCGACACCGCTTTCGGTCATCATGCGACGGGCAAAGTCGGGCGATATAATGTCGCCGTTGCCGAAAACCGGCACGCTGACCGCGGCCTTGACGGCGGCGATTACCGACCAGTCGGCCATGCCGCTGTACATCTGGCTGCGCGTGCGGCCGTGAACCGTGATGGCCGATGCGCCGGCCGCTTCGCAGACGCGCGCGAACTCGACGGCGTTGACCATTTCGTCGTTCCAGCCTTTGCGGAACTTCACCGTGACCGGCTTGCCGAATGGCGCGGCGGCCTTGATACTGGCCTCGATGATACGGGCAGCCAGGTCGGGTGTCTTCATCAGGCCGGCGCCTTCGCCGCGCCGGACCACTTTGGGCATCGGGCAACCCATGTTGATGTCGATGATGCTGCACTGCCCCAAGAGCGGGTGCTCCAGAATGCGCTGGATGGCCTGCGTAAACTCGTCCGGGTTGCCGCCAAAAAGCTGAATGGCGACCGGCACTTCGTCCGGGTCGATGACCAGGTATCGCCAGTTGCGCTTGAGTTGTTTGTCGTGACAAATGCCGGCGGCGCTGATCAGTTCGGTCACCGTCAGACCGGCGCCGAAGCGGCGGCAGAGGCGGCGAAAGGCGATGTCGGTCGTGCCGGCCATCGGCGCCAGACCGAGATTGTTTTCAAGGCTGACCGGGCCAATCTGCAGGGGATGGATGAGCGGCGTTGTCATGCGCAGGCTCCTTCGTGGGCAAGGTTTAGTAGGAATATTGTAGCACGAAACGCCGTAACCTTTACACCGGTGTGTAGCGCAGGATTTTACCCAGTTCGCAGGCCAGTAAGTCCAGCTTGTCCGTCGTGATGGCCAAGCCACCGAAGTTCATCTCGGGCAGTGCGCCCAGTGCCTTGTCTTTGCGGAATTCCATAAAGAAGGCCGGGCCGGCAAACAGCTCCGGCAGGTGCTGCTCGAGTACTCGGCGGGCTTGATCGTTAGCCAGCAAATCTCTGACCTTGGTATCCAGGCCGTACATGATCAGGTAACTGCGGGTCGGATGATATTGGAAAATCCAGCGACCGGCTAGCAGTTCAACCCGCGCGTCACTTCCAGAAACGGCTGCGGTCAGGTTTGCGGATGTCGCGTTGGCATGCGCTGATCCCTCTACAATGGCGTCAAGAGATTGCTGCACGCATTTACGTATAGTAATGGTTTCCGGATTGGCGTTCGGCAGCGTCATCGTCGCCGTCGCGCCGAAGGGCACCTCGGCTACCACGGTCAGAAGGCCATCATCGTCAATGCGCCAGCCGCAGCGGTAGGAACCGGCCACGCTGTTGACCGTACCAAGCGCGCGGCGCAGGCGGCCGTAGGGCTGCGGCTTGAAGGCGACGGCCTTGAAGCCCGGCGTCTCCGGCCGCGGGTTGATGCCGCAGAGGTAGCGGTACATCCATTCGGCGATCGAGCCGTAGGCGTAATGGTTGAGCGAATTCATGCCGCTGCTGGAAATGCTGCCGTCGGGCAGAACCGAATTCCAGCGTTCCCAGATGGTGGTGGCGCCCAGGTCAACTTCATAGAGCCAGCTGGGGTAATCGCTGTTGAGCAGCAGGGTCCAGGCCAGATCGGGGTAACCGTTTTCCGACAGCACCGGGCAGAGATAAGGCGTGCCGACAAAGCCGGTTTTGAGGTGATTGTCATCGGCAGCCAGCCTGGCAGCCAGGTCGCGGGCGACGCGCGGGCGCACGGCTTCGGGTAGCAGGTACATGTAAAGCGCGATGACCAACGCTGTTTGCGTGTCGTTGGTGGATTTACCGTTGGCCGAGTAATACTCGTGCTGGATGGCGTGGCGAATCTCGCCGGCCAGTTGGCTGTATTCGGCGGCGATGGCCGTTTCACCCAGTTCAGCGGCGGCCTTGCTAACCAGTTCTGCGGAGTAGGCGTAATAAGCCGACGCGATCAAGTAGGCGTCGGTGGCACCGACCATGGCTTGGGGATTGGGATTATCCAAGGCCAGCCAGTCACCAAAATGGAAGCCCTTCTGCAGCAGACGATTGCCGCCGTCAGCATTCTCGCGGTCGCGCAGGAAATCGACCCAACTCTTCATGATCGGCAGATGGCGGCGCAGGATTTCCTTATCGCCGTAGAACTGATAAAGATTCCAGGGTATGACCGTCGCGGCCTCGCCCCAGGCGGTCGAGCCGTTGCCCATGATCAGCGGGTTGTGGTCGGGCGGCTTGGGCATCGGTATCACGTTAGGCACCGAACCGCCCAACGCGGCCTGTTCAAAGCCCAGATCCTTTAGATACTTGCCATAAAAGGCCTGGGTGTCCATGTTGAAGCAGGCGGTCGCCGAAAAGACCTGCGCGTCGCCGGTCCAACCCATGCGTTCGTCGCGCTGCGGGCAGTCGGTCGGCACATCGACAAAGTTGCCCTTCTGGCTCCACAGCGCGTTTTGGAACAGACGGTTGAGGCGAGCGTCCGAGGTTGTGATCGAGCCAGTCACTTCGAGGTCGGAATAGATGACGCAACCGACAAAGTCGGCGAGTTCGAGCAGGCCGGTGAAGCCTTGAAGCTTCATATAACGGAAGCCGTAAAAGGTGAAACGCGGCTCGACCCAGCTGGTCTGACCGTTGGACGTGTAGCGGAATTCGGCCTTGGCGGCGCGCAGATTGTCGCGGTAAAAGTTACCCTCTTGCAGAATCTCGCCAGCGGTTAGCACCAGTTCCTGACCGGCCGCGGCATTATTCTTGAATCTCACCCAGCCGGTCATGTTCTGGCCCATGTCGAGCACGGTCTCGCCGGCCGGGGTCTGAATAATGGCGATCGGCTGCCGGGTTTCCATGATCTTGATCGGCAGGCTGAGGCGGTCCTCGGGCATTTTCATGCTTTCAAGCAGCTTGACGCCGCGCCAGTCGTCCGGGTTTTCCAGTCGGGCATCATAGATTTCACCGTCGTAAATGTTGCTGGCGATAACCGGGCCGGCCGCTGATTGCCAACTGGTGTCGCTGGTGACGACCTGACGGCAGCCGTTGGCATATTGCAGGTGCAGCTCGGCGATCAGAGCCAGTTTGTTACCGTAGAGATTGGTGTAGCCGCCGTCAAAGCAAAAGCGGCCCTTATACCAGCCGTCACCCAGCATAACGCTCAGCGTGTTGTCGCCGAACTTAATCTGCGCGGTGACGTCGTAGGTCTGTGCCTGCAGCCAGAAGTCATACGAATGGTAGCCGGGTGCCAGCACTTCGTCGCCGGTGCGCTGGCCGTTGAGCGAGGCTTCGTAGAGGCCGACGCCACACATATAAAGTCGCGCGGCCACCGGCAGGGCGGCCGTGCTGAAGGTTGTCTTTAAGATCGGCTGCGCTGACGGATCGAGATCGGGCGTAATCCACTGGCCCTGCCAGGGCTGATCCAGGCGGCCGGTTTCAAACCAGGCCTCGCTGGCGGCCGTCTCGCCGTTGTCACCGGCTGCCGAAACGCGCCAAAAATAGCGGGTCATGGGTTTGAGCAATATTTCAGGGCGATAGCAGGTGTTGTCGATCGATGGCAAACGGCCGCTGTCAAAAATGATCGTTGCGAAAAAGGCATCGGTCGCTATTTCGATCTGCGTCCAATCCAGCTTTGTGGTGGCGGTTTCGTCGACGATCCAGGACAACGCCGGGCGGCCCAGGGCAAAGCCCAGCGGATTTTTGATGTGATTGGTTCTCAATTTGGAAATCTGAATATTGATCACCTCGGGTTGATTATAGCACGAGGCAAAATATTGCTCACGTAGATGTAAATACCAAACATATGAAGTGATAATTGTGCACATTGCTGAATTCAGGCCAGCGGTTTCAACTGGGTGTGCCTCAGTGAATTGCTGCCTGATGCATCTATTCTCGATGAGCAGCTCAATAAAAAAGCCACCAAAACCATGCGGTTTTTGGTGGCTTTTCTTGGCGCCCCGAACAGGAATCGAACCCGTATCATCAGTTCCGGAAACTGGTACCTTATCCGTTAGGCCATCGGGGCAGTTAGCCTTGCTATTATAGATTATCAGCCCAAGAAAAGCAAGGACAACGGCCGTAACGCCCCCCTCATTCCACTACTCGGCCAATCGCCCTTACCGGGCTGCCGTCGCAGCCGACCAGCCGCAGCGGCAGCGCCTGAAACTCCAGTCGTTTGCCGATCAGCGGCACAAGTTTGCACAGGTTTTCGACCAAGACCACGCCGGCCCTAAGCACGCCGACATGCATCGAGGCTATCTGGTGCGGTTCATGGCCTTCAATGACGGTCGGCAGATCAACGCCGAACATTTTAACATTTTTGTCGAGCAGCCATTCGATGCTGCCAGGGGCAAAGCGTGGCACATCGCTAAAATAATCTGGCGAATCGGCGCGGCTATCCCAGCCGGTGGCCAGCAACAACGCGTCACCCGGTTGCATGCCCTCAATGTTCATCTGCGTCAGGTCGAGTGGCTTGTCCTTGCTATAGGGCAGTCCGGCGACAAAAGCCGTGGCAAAAAATCGGTCAAGCGGCAATTGGTCGACCGCGGCCTCGCCAGTCAAAAAATGGCGTGGCGCATCGATGTGCGTGCCCGAATGGCTGCCCATGGATATGTTGCTGAGTTGCGGACCACTGTCTATTCGCTGCAGTACAATTTCGATAAAAACCGGCGGGTCTCCAGGGTAAACCGGCATACCGGTTTTGATCGGAAGGCTGAGATCAATCCATTCCATCTAAATCACCTGATTTCGCGGTATATCTGCTGTTGGTACAATGATATACTTATCATAACATATTGACAGGAGTTGAGAAAAGCATGAATCAACCGATCATCATTATCGGTGGCAGCATCGCCGGTGTCTCGGCCGCGGAAGCCGCGCGTCGGCAGGATTCGGATGTCGATATTCTGCTTCTGAGCGGCGACCCCTACTTGCCTTATTATCGGCTTCGTATTTGTGAGCTGCTGGATACGCCGACGACGGCTGACGAATTGCAGCTTCATCCACGTGAATGGTACGACGAGCGCAAAATCCGCGTCGAGACCGGGATTACCGTCACGGCAATTTTACCGGAGCAAAAGCAAATTCGTTTGGCGGACGGGCGCTTGTTAGCCTTTAGCAGTTTGGTCATTGCCAGCGGCAGCCAAAGTTTTCAACCGCCCGTCACCGGCATCAATCGACCCGGTGTTTATACGATCTGGACCCTGCAGGACGTCATCGATATCAGCGCGGCGCTGCCAACCGCCCATAAAGTTGCTGTGATCGGTGGTGGTCTGCTGGGCTTAGAAACCGCTTATCACATCAAAAAGCGGGGGTTGCCAACTCTGATCATCGAAAAGGCGCCACGTTTGCTGGTGCGTCAGCTGGATCCCGATGCCTCTTCGGTGTTGACTCACCACATTACCGACCAGGGCTTTGAGGTGGTCACCGATGCCGACATCGTCGCGTTCACAGGAGCATCCAACGATCCGTCCGCTCCAGTCACGGGTATTGAACTGGCCGACGGCCGCAAGTTCGAGGCAGATCTGATTGTCATCAACATCGGCGTCGTCAGCAACATTGGTTTTCTCGAAGGCAGCGGCATCATTACCCAGCGCCGCATCGTCACCAATGCCCGCATGCAAACCAGCATCCCCGGCATTTTCGCCGCCGGTGACGCGGCCGAGCCCAACGGCTACTGGTTCGGCCTGTGGGCAGTCTCACGCAGCCAGGGTCAGGTTGCCGGGGCCAACGCAGCCGGCGGTGACGCTTCATTTGCCGCCATCGTGCCGCCCTATCTGCTCAATACCATGGGCACCCGCGTGGCCGTTCAGGGTGACCCTGGCCAGCCTGGCGATCCGACCTACGAGGTCGATGTTCTGTTCGATCTGGAAGGCGGCAATTTCCGCAAGCTGGTTTTTAAGAGCGGCATTTTCGTCGGCTTTACACTGATTGGCGACCATGTTGAGTTTGCCAAACTGCAAAAGCAGCTCGGGCAGCCTGGCCCGATTAATGATCAATAAAATCAGTTTGCTTCAACGCTCATAAATAATTTGCGCAACTGCTCGGCGACGCCGGCTTTTTCGCGCGCGGCGTGGCGGAAAACCACGTACGGCCGGGTGCCGGCATTGAACAGCAGCAGCCCCTTGTAGGCCGGGAGATTGAGCAGGCGCGACAGGACGGCCATGTCGGGCTGGATGCCGTCGGTGTAGGTCAGCACCAGGTTGGTCTGCTGCTGACTGATGCGGCAGAATCCAAGGCGTTCGGCCGAGGCCCGCGAGTAGGCGATGTCGGCCAGGGTGATCGCTGCGGCCGGCGGTTCGCCGAAGCGGTCCAGCCATTCGTCGAGGACGTCCTGATAATCCGACTGACTGGCAATGGCGGCCACACGCCGATACATGTCCATGCGCTGCCCCTCGTCGGGCATGTATCTTTTGTCCAGATAAGCGTCGACCTCGATTTCGATGGTCGCGGCAATTTTTTTAGCTGGGGCCTGACCCTGCATTTCACGCACGGTTTCCTCGAGCATCCGGCAATACAGGTCATAGCCGATGGCGTCGAGATGGCCGTGCTGTTCGCCGCCCAGCAGATTGCCGGCGCCCCGCACCTCGAGGTCGCGCAGCGCAATCTTGAAGCCAGAGCCCAGCTCGGTAAAATCGCGGATGGCGGTCAGGCGCTTCTCGGCTACTTCGGTCAACACCTTGTCACGGCGGTAGGTAACATAGGCGAACGCCTGGCGGTCGGAGCGGCCTACGCGTCCGCGCAACTGATAGAGCTGGGCCAGGCCTAAGCGGTCGGCGTCTTCGACAATGATGGTGTTGACATGCGGCATGTCGATACCGGATTCGATGATCGTGGTGCAGACCAGAATGTCGGACTTCTGGCCGATGAAGTCCGAGATAACCTCTTCCAGGCGATTCTCGCCCATCTTGCCGTGGGCGTAGACGATGCGGGCACCGGGCAGCAGTTTTTCCAGCGCCGCGGCCTTTTCCATGATGCGCCGCGTGTCGTTGAACAGGTAAAAGACCTGGCCGCCCCGCCCGATTTCGCGTAGGATGGACTCGATGACGATGTCCTCGTCGTACTCCATGACGTAGGTTTGCACCGGGCGGCGATCGTGCGGCGGCTCCTCGAGCACGCTGATGTCGCGGATGCCGGACATGGCCATGTTCAGCGTGCGCGGGATGGGGGTCGCGGTCAGCGTCAGCACGTCGACATTGGGGCTGATCGTCTTGATCTGCTCCTTGTGATCGACGCCGAAGCGCTGTTCTTCATCGACAACCAGCAGGCCGAGATTTTTCAGGTGCACGTCCTTGGACAGCAGACGGTGCGTGCCGACGACGACGTCGATCTTGCCGTGCGCCAAGCCGTTCAAGGTAGTCTTCTGCATGGCTTCGCTGGCAAAGCGGCTGAGCAGACCGATGTTGATCGGGAAACCGGCGCAACGCTGCTGCAGATTCTCAAAATGCTGTTGCGCCAGCACAGTGGTCGGTGCCAGCATGGCGGCTTGACGGCCCTCCATGATGCACTTGAAAATCGCGCGGAAAGCGACCTCGGTTTTGCCGAAGCCGACGTCACCGCAAAGCAGGCGATCCATGACCTTGTCCGATTCCATGTCCTGTTTGATTTCCTGAATGCTGCGGACTTGGTCTTCGGTTTCTTCGTAGGGAAAATTCTCTTCAAACTCCTGCTGCCAGACCGTGTCGGGGCTGCAAGGGTGGCCTTTGATCGCGGCGCGTTCGGCGTAGAGCTTGATCAGGTCGGTCGCCAGTTTGCGGATGGACTCGCGCGCCCGTTCCTTCATGCGGTTCCATTCCTGGCCGCCCAGCTTGGAGAGCTTGGGTTCCTTGCCCTCGGCACCGACGAATTTCTGGATCTGATCCAGGCTTTCCATCGGGATGTACAGCGAGTCGTCGCCGGCGTAAACGATCTTCAGATAATCGCGGCGCACGCCCTTGTTGTCGAGATTGACCAGCCCTTCATAACGGCCGATGCCATGCGCTTCATGGACGACCATTTCGCCCGGCACCAAATCGCTGAAGAGGTCGATGCGGATGCCGGTCTGATGACGGCGGCGGGCGGGGCGCTCACTGCCAAAAATATCCTGCGTGCCAATAACCAGCAGACCGGCGGCCGGCCAGACGAAACCGCGCGGCAGCGTACCGGCGACGACTGGGCAGTCCACCCCATGTTCACGCAACAGTTCGTGCAGGCGGGTCTGACGATTGTCAGATCCAGCGAAGAGGATGGCCTGGTGGCCAGCGCTGCGCCATTCGGCCAGTTCGCGCATCAGCAGCTCCTCGCGGCCGCGGTAACTGTCGGCCGGCCGGCCTTGGATGTCGATCTGTTCGGCGCCAGGCAGGCCGTTGCCGGACGAGGCAATCTGACACAAGGCCAGAACACTGCCCAGCCGGTCGATGCGCAGGCTGATGTCGACGCCGCGAAAGGCGGTGTCGGTGGTCAGCGGCAGGACCTGGCCTTTGGTCAGCATGAGCTTGAGGCGTTCGGTCAAATCGGCCTGCGCGGCGTCCAGTCGGTTGCGGAAACGCAGCGGTTCGTCGAGAAAGATGGCGGCGCCGCCGGCCACAGCATAGTCGAGGACCGACGCGGCCTCTGGGTAGATCAATGGCAGCCAGCGGTCAAGGCCGGCGAACATCAGGTGCGACGAGATGCGTTCGGCGTCGTGGCGGCACAACTGGCGAATGGCGTCGGCGGCTTCGCGGCCGGCGGCGTCGGCGGCCAGCTGGCTGTGCAGACCCTGACCGGCCGCCAGCATGGCCTCAGCCAGCGTGTTGGACGTGGCGGGATCGATCAGAATTTCGCGGGCCGGCGGCAGCGCGATTTGGGTCAGCATGGTGCTGGAGCGCTGGGTTTCAAGGTCGAACGCTTTGATCGCGTCAATTTCGACGTCGAAAAACGATAGTCGAATGCCCTGCTCCGGCTGACCGTCATCGGCCATCGAGGACACGACATCGACGATGTCGCCGCGCCGGGCAAACTGGCCTGGACCATCGACCAGCCGCATGCGCTCATAGCCCATGCTCAGGAGCATCTGACATAAACCTTCAATATCCAAACGTTGACCGACCTGCAGGTCAAGCGAATTTTGCGCAAACACCGCGCGCGGCATCAGTTTCTGCAGCGCGGCGGCCGCCGTGATAACGACTGCGCCAAAGTCGCCATTTTGCAGACGCTCCAGAATGGCCAGCCGCTTCATTTCGCTTTCGCGGCTGACAGCCTCGGCGTCGGTCAGATTAAGTTCGCGCGCACGAAAAACCAGCACCGGCTGATTGGTTAGTGCTTTGAGATCGGCGGCGGCTGAGCGGGCGCGCAATTCATCCGGTACCAACAGGCAGGGCCGCCGGCCGTCGGATGCGGTCAGCGCCAGCGCCAGCCAGGCTTTCTGGGTATCGGACGGGCCAACAATGTTAACCGCTCGCGTCGGCTGTGCCGCATAAAGCTGCTGCAGACGCCGGAAAGCCGGGTCCTGTGTGGTTTTTTGGAGAAGTTCTATGCTGGTTTCAGCCATGATTGGATACACTCGATTCATTTCCGATTGAACTGCTTCATGGCCTGATCCAGTCCCTCTTTCAGCGTCATTTCGACAGCGTCGGCGGCATTGTTGAGCGCCTGCCACAGGGTTTCGCGCTGATCCGTGCCAATGTCCGACAAGACGTAATCGGCAATGTCCCATTGCTCCGGCTTCGGCCCAATGCCAATGCGAACACGAGGAAATTGATCAAGGCCAAGTTGGCCAATGATCGAACGCATGCCGTTGTGAGTCCCGGCGCTGCCCGTCTCGCGGATGCGAATTTGCCCGAGCGGAATATCCACATCATCGAAAATCACGAGGCATTGCGCGGCAGGAATCTTGAAGTAAGCCAAGGCTTCGCGCACCGACTCGCCGCTGAGATTCATGTAGGTTGACGGTTTCAGTAAAAGGCATTTTCGCCCGCCGATTTTACCTTGGCCGATCAATCCTTTGCAGCGAATTTTGTTGACCTCGATTTTGTGACGCTGCGACAATATCTCCACCGCCATGAAGCCGCAGTTGTGCCAGTTGAATTCGTATTTGCGTCCCGGATTGCCAAGTCCGACAATCAGCCAAGTGGTTTCATCCATCAAGCGTTTATTCCTCGTTTGGCTCAGGGATTGATTCTACGCCCGCGAATGCGGCCGCGGCTCAAAACCCAATCGTTTTTGTTGATTTGGTGTGATCGCGCGATGGCCAGCGAATAGCCCGGCACGTCATCGGTGATGGTCGATCCGGCCGCCACATAGGCGTTTTCCAGGACATTGACCGGGGCAATGAGTGTGCAGTTGCTGCCGATGAACGCATGATTGCCGACGGTGGTGCGCGCCTTGGCCTGACCATCGTAATTGGCGATGCTGCAGCCGCTGCCAAAGTTGACGCCTTCGCCAACATCAGTGTCACCGATGTAGCATTGGTGCGCAATTAGGGTGCCGGCGCCAATGGTCGAATTTTTAATCTCAACAAAGTTGCCGATGCGACTGCCCGGGCCGATGCGGGAACTGGCGCGAATATGCACATAAGGTCCAATTTCACAGCTTTCGCTGATGGTGCAGCATTCGGCCGAAACATGATCCAGACGCGTTTTGCAGCCGACGCGAACGTCAACCAGATGCGTGTCGGGGCCGATGACCGAGTCCTCGCCAATCGTCGTGTGGTCCAGCAGCCGGCAGCCCGGCATAATGGTTACGTCCGGCCCGATGTTTACGCTGTCTTCGATCCAGGTCGAGGCCGGATCAATGACAGTCACGCCGTTCTGCATGTGCTTGCGGATGATACGGCTGTTGAGAATCTGACTGGCTTCCTGCAGTTGAATGCGATCATTGACCCCGAGAATTTCATCGAAACTGGCGCGATAGGCATCGACCAGGTGTCCTTCCGAGATGAGTATGCCAATCGTATCGGTCAGATAGTATTCATTCTGTGTATTGCGGCAGCCGATCTTGCCCAGTGCTGACAGCAGCATGGCGGTGTCAAAACAGTACATGCCGGCGTTGACTTCGCGAATTTCCCGCTGCTTGTCGCTGGCGTCGCGGTGTTCGACGATGGCCGTCACCGCGCCGTCCTGATTGCGGACGATGCGGCCATAACCGGTCGGGTCGGGGGCGTCAGCGGTGATCACAATGGCAGCGCATTTTTTCAGCGCAAATTGCTCCAGAATGGCGCGCAGGGTTTCAGCTTTGACCAACGGCGCGTCACCACTCAGAACAAGGGTACAGCCGCTGCGTCCTTCCAAGAAATAGCTGGCCTGCTGAACGGCATGGCCGGTTCCCAATTGTTGTTCCTGCAGCACAAAGGCAACATCTTCGCCGAGGATCTCGCGAACCTCTTCCTGTCGATGGCCAACGATGTAGACCTGGTCATCCGCTCCAGCCTCCGCCAGCGCATCGCGCACCCAGCACACCAGCGGTTTACCCGCGGCTGTATGCACCACCTTGGCATGGGCAGATTTCATGCGCTTGCCTTCGCCGGCAGCCATGATCACAGCACAGACATTCATTGACAATATCCTCCCAGGACAATTCAATCGAAACAAGTCAAACTGATTATATCAAAATTCAGCCGGCAGTAAAAGGCTGAAACCGACGAAGGCCGCCAAACCCGTTTTAAACGAGAATTGACCTGCGGAGTTTGGTTCCGCAGGTCAAATCGGTGGGATGCGGGGTTGAATCAGATGTCTTTGAAACAGTTCTCAACGTGCTGATCTGCATACTTGGGGCGGGTCAGTAGGGTGACCGCGATGAAGACCAATAACGCCAACGGGAAGGCAATGACGATGGCATCGATTTGGCCGAATTTGGCGATTTCCGGCGCTGCGTCAAACAACAGGCTGGCTTTCCCGGTCAGGATCTGGGATAACCCTATACTGGCCGCCAATTTGCCGTGAATCAGGAAAATCCAGGCAAAACTGGCTACAAAGCCGGTGATGATGCTGGCCGTCGCAGCTGCGCGCGAGGCCTTGCGGACATAGATGGCACCGATGTAGGCTGGCAGGAAGGATGCTGCGCACAGGCCAAAGAAAATGGTGGTCGCCTGGGTGATAACGCCGATATCGACCTTGACGGCGTTGCCAAGCCAGGCCAGCAGCGCGCTGAGCACGATTCCGATCAGCAGGCCGATCTTGGTAATCAGCACGGTGTGCTTTTTGACGCCGATGCCCTTTTCGCAAATGTCACGTCCGAGCGAACTGCCGATGGCATGGTACTGTGAACTCATGGTTGACATGGCAGCCGACAGGAGCACCAGCATGAACAAGGTGCCAAACCAGGCCGGCAGATTCTCCTTGATAAACACGGGGATAATGGTGTCTACATTGCCGGTTGCCGTCATGGCTGTGCTGCCGTCTTTGTTGTAGAAAAAGACATTGGACAGCGCGCCGACCGTGAAGGCGACGCCGGTCATAAACAGGATGAAGACGCCGCCGGACACCACTGCGCGATTGAGCTCGCGATTGCTTTTTACGGTCATGAAGCGGGTGGCCAGCTGCGGCTGCGCCAGTACGCCAATGCCGACGCCGAGCGTAATGGTCGAGACCACCGACCACCAGATTGACGAGCCCGTCTCCGGCATGGTCGTCCAGCCGCGGAAACCGCCAGTAGCCAAGTCTGCGGTCTGCGCCTGCACGGCCGGATCGTTGTACATGTTGGTCAGCGCCTGGTGGGCTTGGGTAACACCGCCCAGTTTGGCATAGACAAAAATGATCAGGAAAGCCATGCCGACAAACATAATGACGGCCTGGAAGGCATCCGAGTACATGACGCCCTTGAGGCCACCGATCGAGACATAAATCGCCATCAGCACCGCCAAAATTATCAGCACAACATTGTAGTCAAGCGAAAACTGGGTGGCGATAAAGCCGACGCAGCCTTTGAGCACGGCGGCGGCATAGATCGGCATGAACAGGAAAATGATGATGGCCGAGAAGACCTGGATAAATTTGGACTGATAACGCACGCCCAGAAGTTCGGGGAAGGTGTGCGCATCAAGGTTGACGCCCATGCGGCGGGTGCGTTTGCCGAAAATGACGAAAGCGACAAAGACGCCGACAATGATGTTAAGGACGGTCAGCCACAAGACCGACATGCCCAATTTGGCGGCCGTGCCGCCAAAGCCGACAATGGCCGACGTACTGATAAAGGTTGCGCCATAGGACAATGCCATGATCAGTGGGTGCGCTTTGCGTCCGGCCAGCAGATAGTCTTCCGTACTCTTGGTGCGGCGATAGCCTATAAAACCAAGCAATATCAGCACGAGAATGTAAGCGATGATAATGATGATATCCTGAATCTGGATCATGTTTTCTCCTCCTTTTCTTTGTTTTGTTTGGGCAGATCATCGTCACCGCGATTCCAGTTAAAGATGCCGTAAACGACGCAAAGCAGTGTGCCGCCGAGGCAAAGCACATAGGCCAGCCAAATCCAGACATCCGGTATTCCTAATACCATATCCAACACCTCCTCCCTGATTATGATTATGGGCTCAAAAATCAGCCCAAATAATAATATAATTGAAGGTTCACACGGCTGACAGAGATCATGATTCGTTCATTATAAAGATCGAAATATGATATTTGTGCGACAATGATGCTGCAATAACTGGATTTGTGACAACAACCATTTTTTATGTCGTTTGCTGATATTCCTATTCTACCCAAAATACTTTGATGATGCAAGTTCCTAATATATTTTAATTATAACGCAAAATGCGATGGGGAAAATATTTTACACAACATGTGGATAATGTGGAAAACTCTGTGTATAACCTGACCGTGACGTTTCACGCGTTATAGCGCTGTAAACGGCTTGTAATATTGTGTTTCACGATTGACGATGATTATTGACTGTCATCTGTCCTTTGTCGTTTTGGCTGGTTTTGCGCAGTTTATGCAATCGGTCAATCGTCAAAAACGACCCGTTCGAACATTCATTCTTGTGAAACCAGTGTGGAAAACCTGGTCAGCTCTTTTTAAGGACGCAGCCTATTTGTGATAGGTTTCGTTGGCATTAATCTTAAAGGCTCGGTAGCATTGTTCCAATAAAATCAAACGGGTCATCTGATGAGTCAGTGTCATGTTGGACAGGCAAAGCCGAGCCTGGGCCCGCTCGAGAACTGCCGGTGCCAGGCCATTCGAGCCGCCGATGACAAAAATGACCTCGCTGCCTCCCCGGCTCAGCCAGTCAGGCAATAAGCCTGCGAGTCCCGGCGAGTCAGGCTGACACCCCTTCAGATCGAGCGCAACGACAAAAGACTGCGGTCGCAAGCGCACCAGCAGTCTTCGCGCTTCTTCCTCAATCGCGCGTGTTATTGGCCAGCTGTCGGGCACATCTTCAACGACCTGCAATTCAACCTGGCAATAGCGGCTCAGACGCTTGATGTACTCGTCAATGCCGGCTTGCAGCCAGGTTTCCCGCACTTTGCCAGGGGATAAGATAACCAGTCTCATGCCGATCTCGTTAGAAGCAGACTGGCAAGCTGACGCTGTAGCGCTGCGCGATGCCGATCCGCAGATCTTGCTTTGCTTTGGCCCCGAAGGCTGCCAGTCGGTTGTTGACCGTCAGCAGCGCCAGTTCGGGGAAATTGTTGTCCTTGCTGATATGGGATAAAACAAATTGTTCTGTACCTGTGTCAAGCAGTCGGCAAACCGCTGTCGCACAATCGTCGTTGGAAAGGTGCCCAAAATCACTGGAAATCCGCTGTTTGAGCATCGCCGGATAACCGCCGCCCATCAGCATGGCAAGATCATAATTGGCTTCGATGAAAATAATGCGGCTGCCAGCAACCGCAGCCAGAAGGTCATCTTGCAGGGACCCAACATCGGTAAAAACCGAAACAGCGCCTTGCGGTGTTTCAATGCGATAGCCGACTGAGGCGACTGCGTCATGCGGCGTGTAAAAACTGGAGAGGGATAGATCACCAATTTCAGATGATTTGCCGGTCTCGATTATCCTGACTAAACTGTCATCAATCTTGCCAACTGTGCGTCGCATAGCCAGCCAGGTCTCCTGATTGGCATAAACTGGCACCTTGTAGCGTCGCATCAGCACACCAATGCCAGCGATGTGATCGGTGTGTTCATGGGTCACCAGAATGCCGTTCAAATTAGCGGCGTTTTCATCGATTTCGCTCAAGGCGGTTTCAAGGGTCCTGGCACCAACGCCGGCGTCGACAAGCAAGCGGGTGTTGCCGCTGCTGATGAAGATCGAATTGCCGCTGCTGCCGCTGCGCAGGGCGCAAGTTTTAACGCCCGACACAGACATCAGCTTTCGATACGGGTAATATCCGCACCCAGTGCACTCATTTTTGAAACAAAACGCTCATACCCTCGTTCAATCTTGCTGATGTCACAGACCTCAGTCACGCCCTCTGCGGCCAGACCAGCCAGAACCATCGCTGCGCCGGCCCTAAGATCGCGCGCCGTCACTTTGGCCCCTGACAGCTTGGTGCCACCTTCAATAATAGCCAGCTTACCGGAAACCATGATGTTGGCACCCATGGTTTTGAGATCGTCAATGTATTGAAAGCGATTGTCCCAAACATTTTCGGTCATGCGGCTGCTGCCGTTTGCTGTGCAGAGCAGCACGGTAGCTTGTGGTTGCAAATCGGTCGGAAATCCCGGATAGGGCATGGTCTTAAAGCTGGTCGGCTGCAATGGATTTCTCGCATCGACAACAACACGGATCGTATCATCGCCGCATTCGACTTGTGCGCCCATCTCTTCAAGTTTGGCGGATAAAGGTTCCATGTGCTTGGGAATGATGTTGTGCACCGTGACATCACCACGCGTCAGCGCAGATGCCAGCATATAGGTGCCGGCTTCGATTTGGTCCGGAATGATCGAGTAAGTACCGCCGGCCGGCAGAATGGGTACGCCAGTCACCCGGATAACATCGGTACCGGCACCGCGAATGTTGGCGCCCATGGTATTCAGGAAGTTGGCGACATCAACAATGTGTGGTTCACGTGCCGCATTCTCGATCACGGTGATACCCTCTGCTTTCGCCGCAGCGATCATGATGTTGATGGTTGCTCCAACGCTGACTGTATCCAAAAATATGTGCTCGCCGTGTAGCTTTTCAGCAGTTACAATGATGCGGCCATGTTCGAAGGCGGCCGTTGCTCCCAGCGCTTCAAAGCCCTTAATGTGCAAGTCGATCGGACGCGAGCCAAAATTGCAGCCCCCTGGCATATAGATGCTGCTTTTTGAATAGCGCCCCAACATAGCACCCAATAAATAATATGAGCCGCGAATACTCCTCGATTTCTCATCGGTTGCTTCCCATGTGTTGATCGTACGCGGATCGATTCCCAGCGTGCCGTCGGATTCGCGCTGGATTTTTGCACCCATGGTCATGCAAATCTCAACCAGTGTATTAATGTCATCCACTTCGGGTGCATTCTCAATTTTACAAACGCCATCCAGCAGCATCGCTGCCGATATGATGCCCAAGGCGGCGTTTTTCGAACCGCTGATCGTCACGTCACCGACCAGCCGGTTTCCTCCTTGAATAATGTAACTGGCCAAATTAATCCCCTCTCTAGTTCCCAAAGTAATTTCACAGCGCCTCGCAGCAGGCATCGTTGCGACTAAAGCAGTCGCGTTCAACGAAACTGGGTCATCAGAGCCGTTCGCGTTCAAGTGCTCGTGCCAGGAGTTTCTCAATTTCATTACCGGCCAATTCGCTTAGCTGGCTTTCGATCAATCCAATGTCAACAGCCATTTGCTGCAACTCAAGCGCCGCAGAACGATGAATAGAGTCCATCAGAGGATTGTTGATCTGATACCCTTCCAGTGTATCATAAAACACCTTGCGGGCAACTGGTACCATTACCGAAAATTCGGTACCTTTGCCCAACGTGCTGCTGACATTGATCTTGCCGCCATGCAGTTCAACCAGCTCTTTGGCAATTGACAAGCCAAGACCCGTACCGCCGAACATTCGCGACCCGGTCATGTCAACGCGATAAAAGCGGTTGAAAATCCGTGGCAAGTGCTCTTTGTCAATGCCAAATCCTGTGTCGATAACTTTAACACAGACATCATCAATCAGAAAGCTGATGTAAACCTTGATCTGTCCGCCGCGATCGGTATATTTGATGGCATTGCTGACCAGATTGGTGATAACCCGCTCCATCGCGGCCCGATCGGCAAAAACGGATGGAATGCGTGACAGGGCATAACAAGTCATGTTCAGCTGCTTTTCCTGTGCTTGATGTTGGAGCCGCTCGACAGCCTGGCGGACCAGAAATACAAAGTCCAGCGTTTCCAAGCGAACGCGGATCCCCTTGCTGTCGATACTGGACAACAACAGCAAGTCCTCAACCAGACGTTCCATGCGCAGCGAATCGTCATGGATTCGCCAGATGTCTTTGCGGACAGCATCACTGGTCTTTTCGGCCAAGCCCCAGTCCAGGAGCGATTCTGAATAGGTTTTTATCGTCGTCAGCGGCGTTTTGAGTTCGTGGGAAACGTTTGCGACAAACTCCTTTCGCTGTTTCTCTTCGCTTTCTTGATCGGTAATGTCGGTTAATACAACCAACGTGCTGGTGGGTCGATTCTCTTCAAAATGAGATAGTTTAACGCGAGACCGAAATATCCGCTCACCCACATTGATAATGCCATTGATCGATTCGCTGCCCAGCAGAATGGCTGCTTGCATGCCGTTGTCTTGTCCGTATTCGTCAACAAACCCGCTGAAATTCTCCGGGATAATCTGTGGCGAAAGCATTTTTCGCGCCGCTGGGTTGACATTGATCAGAATGCCGTCACGTCCATATGCGATGACTCCAACATCCAAATCGAGCAGTATTGTTTCAGACTTGTCTCGTTCCTCAATGAATTGTGAAACCATAGTCGACAAGCGCTTATCGTTGTTGAGACGAAAGCGTCGAATGGTCATCCGGCAAGACAAACCGATCAGAAGGCCGGTAACCAGAAAGGTCATTAAGATCAAAAGAAGGGGCTGAACGTTTGACAAAGTCGTTTGCAACCAATTATACAGTCGATTCAGGATACCCGGCTCAGCCTGAGCCAGAATCATACTCATCAATTAGAAAATCGTCCCTTCAGTCATGCTTTAGCTGGCGGGGCATTTGTCAAAATAATATCCGACCCCGCGCTTGGTCAAGATGTATTTGTAATTGTGCTGATCTGGCTCAAGCTTTTCACGCGTTCGACGCACGGTAACATCGACTGTGCGGACATCGCCAAAATATTCGTAGCCCCAAACCTTTTCCAATAATGATTCTCGAGAAAAAACCTGCCCGGCATTTTGCGCCAGAAAGCGAACCAGTTCAAATTCGCGCAGGGTCAGCTCGATAACTTCACCACCACGCCGGACTTGATAAGCTTCATGATCAATTTCAAGATCGCCGCAAGTCATCACTTTTTGATGATCAGCCAAATCCATGTCCGCCAAACTGACCCGACGCAGTTGTGCTTTGACTCTGGCCAGAACCTCGCGAACACTGAAGGGTTTGGTAATATAATCGTCAGCGCCAAGTTCAAGACCAAGTACCTTGTCGATTTCTTCGCTTTTGGCTGTTAACATCAAAATGGGAACATTGGTCTGCTGCCGCAGTTTGCGACAGACATCAAATCCGTCAACTTTGGGGAGCATGCAGTCGAGCAAAATCAAGTCGGGTTTGAGCGACAGTCCCATTTCAAGCGCCTGTGCGCCATCGTAAGCGGCAAAGGTCTGATATCCTTCACGCTCGAGATTGGCCTTGAGAATATCTACGATATTGTGTTCGTCATCAACAATGAGAACCTTTGCGCACATAATCTAAACCCCCATACCCTAATCAAATGAATCGCTTTTCAATTATTTTCTATTATAACATGATTCGAGCTGATGCAAGGATTATTCTGTTGGCTTTGGCACGAAAAAACAAGGCTATCGGGTGTGACCCGATAGCCTTGATAAATCCGGCGGAGACCTATTTTCCCGAGCCGTTACCAGCCAAGTATCGTCGGCATAAGAGAGCTTAACTGCTGTGTTCGGAATGGGAACAGGTGTGGCCTCTCTATCATATCCACCGGAAGGGTTGAGGGTATTGAATGCACCCTCAGGACTGCATAAGGGAAAGTGTAGGCTGAGAAGGGTTATGAAGTCGGTGTTAAAATGGCAAAGGGTTGAGTCTAAATATTCATCTGTTAAATGTTGTCACTCATCGAGTGAAGAAATTGAACCAATAACTTGTGGTCAAGTCCTCGACCTATTAGTACCAGTAAGCTGAACACATTACTGTGCTTACACACCTGGCCTATCAACCTTGTAGTCTTCAAGGGGTCTTACCATTACTGTGGGAAATCTCATCTTGAGGTGGGTTTCACACTTAGATGCTTTCAGCGTTTATCCCATCCAAACTTAGCTATCCAGCCGTGCCACTGGCGTGACAACTGGTGCACCATTGGTTTGTCCATCCCGGTCCTCTCGTACTAGGGACAGATCCTCTCAAATTTCCTACGCCCACGATAGATAGGGACCGAACTGTCTCACGACGTTCTGAACCCAGCTCGCGTACCACTTTAATCGGCGAACAGCCGAACCCTTGGGACCTGCTACAGCCCCAGGATGTGATGAGCCGACATCGAGGTGCCAAACCTCCCCGTCGATGTGAACTCTTGGGGGAGATCAGCCTGTTATCCCCAGGGTAACTTTTATCCGTTGAGCGACGGCAATTCCACATTCTACCGCCGGATCACTAAGCCCGACTTTCGTCCCTGCTCGACGTGTTTGTCTCGCAGTCAGGCCACCTTATGCCTTTGCACTCGAAGCACGGTTTCCAACCGTACTGAGGTGACCTTTGGACGCCTCCGTTACCTTTTTGGAGGCGACCGCCCCAGTCAAACTGCCCGACTGCCATTGTCCTGTAGCCGGATGACGGCTAGCAGTTAGAGACCCAATACTGTCAGAGTGGTATTCCAACGTTGACTCCCGCGCAACTGACGCCACGCGTTCATAGTCTCCCACCTATCCTGTACAGACAATATCGAATCCCAGTAGCAATCTACAGTGAAGCTCCATGGGGTCTTTCCGTCTAGTCGCGGGTAACTTGCATCTTCACAAGTACTACAATTTCACCGGGTACATTGTTGAGACAGTGCCCAAGTCATTACGCCATTCGTGCGGGTCAGAACTTACCTGACAAGGAATTTCGCTACCTTAGGACCGTTATAGTTACGGCCGCCGTTTACTGGGGCTTAAGTTCACTGCTTCGCTTGCGCTAACAGATTCCCGTGACCTTCCAGCACCGGGCAGGCGTCAGCCCCCATACTTCATCTTTCGATTTAGCGGAGACCTGTGTTTTTGTTAAACAGTTGCTTGGGCCAATTCTCTGCGGCCTGCTTGCGCAGGCACCCCTTCTTGCGAACTTACGGGGTTAATTTGCCGAGTTCCTTAACAATGCTTCTCCCGCTCGTCTTAGGATTCTCTCCTCATCCACCTGTGTCGGTTTGCGGTACGGGTACCCCTTAGCTCGATAGCAACTTTTCTCGCCAGTGTGGAATCATCTGCTTCGGTACTTTATTCCCTCCCCATCGCAACTTCGAAACGCCGCGCGTACTTAACTACGCAGCTATCTACCTTGCTTGGACGTGCATTTCCTGCAGCACGCTCAGATTATCCTCCTGTGTCCTTGCTTCTCTCAAACGCTAATTGGTAGTACAGGAATATCAACCTGTTGTCCATCGACTACGCCTTGCGGCCTCGCCTTAGGTCCCGACTGACCCTGGGAGGACGACCCTTCCCCAGGAAACCTTGGATTTTCGACGGCGAAGATTCTCACTTCGCTCTCGTTACTTATTCCGACATTCTCACTACTGATGGATCCGCACATCCTCACGATTGTGCTTCATCTCCTTACAGTAAGCTCCCCTACCAACCCATTTAATTGAGTTCCGCAGCTTCGGTACATGGTTTTAGCCCCGGTAATCTTCGGCGCAGACTCACTCGACTAGTGAGCTATTACGCACTCTTTGAATGAGTGGCTGCTTCTAAGCCAACATCCTAGCTGTCTTAGCAAATCCACATCCTTTTCCACTTAACCATGATTTCGGGACCTTAGCTGACGGTCTGGGCTGTTTCCCTCTCGACAATGGCACTTATCTGTCACTGTCTGACTCCCGTACATCATTTATCGGCATTCGGAGTTTGATAAGGTTCGGTAACCTGGGTAAGGCCCCTAGCCCATTCAGTGCTCTACCTCCGATAAACTAATACGAGGCTAGCCCTAAAGCTATTTCGGGGAGAACCAGCTATCTCCGGGTTCGATTGGAATTTCTCCCCTATCCACAAGTCATCCCAAAATTTTTCAACATTTACGGGTTCGGTCCTCCAGTGCGTTTTACCGCACCTTCAACCTGCTCATGGATAGGTCACCCGGTTTCGGGTCTATAACAACTGACTTGACGCCCTATTCAGACTCGCTTTCGCTTCGGCTCCGTACCACAAGTACTTAACCTCGCCAGTTGCCATAACTCGTCGGACCGTTCTACAAAAAGTACGCCGTCGAGCATTAACGCTCTTCGACTGCTTGTAAACACAGGGTTTCAGGTTCTCTTTCACTCCCCTTCCGGGGTTCTTTTCACCTTTCCTTCACAGTACTGCTTCACTATCGGTCACCGATGAGTATTTAGGCTTGGAGGGTGGTCCCCCCGGCTTCCCACAAGGTTTCTCGTGTCTCGTGGTACTCTGGATACTGTCCTGCTCTTTCGCTTTCGCATACGCGACTATTACGCTCTATGGTCCCGGCTTTCCATCCGTTCATTCTGCTAGCGTCTAAGTCAGTTTGTGACAGTCCGCAACCCCACATTACCGAAGTAACATGGTTTGGCCTCTTCCGCGTTCGCTCGCCACTACTTACGGAATCTCGTTTGATTTCTCTTCCTGGGGCTACTTAGATGTTTCAGTTCACCCCGTCTCCCTCTCGCACGCTATGTATTCACGTACGAGTAATCAGGCATTTACCCTGATTGGGTTTCCCCATTCGGACACCTGCGGGTCA